>JBBRVL010000113.1:0-10214 GCA_038246925.1 Chloroflexia bacterium | reverse complement strand
GCAGACCTCCAACACCATCATCGCTATCAACAAAGACCCAAACGCCCCGATCTTCCAGTTCTCCGACCTGGGCGTGGTAGGCGACCTCCATCAGATAATCCCCGCGCTGACGGCTGAGATAAAGAAGCGCAAGGGGATGGGGTAGCTGCTCGATCTAGAAAAAGACTCGGACAGGCGTCTATAGCGTTTCGTCCCCGGAAGGTTTGCCGACACGATTCCGCGTTTGGACATACGTATCTAACGCAGCCCGCCATGTAGCCCACCGCTTGCCATAGCGCCGTGCCTCCAGTTTCCCTTCTGCCGCGAGGCCGCGCAACCGGCGTGAGCTTAACCCAACCTGCTTTGCCGCTTCCTCCAGGCTCATCTCGTGGTAGCGGTCATCCGGCGCCAGGCTCGAGAGGTAGAGGGTAAGCGAGGCATCTACGCGCTCGGCTACCAACTGGGCTATCGGTGTGTAGTTGAGTGGCGGGGGTGGGGTTGCATAGGCCAACGCCTGCATGTAACGTGATCGCTCTTCGACCAGGAGGATCGCAGGTGGGTATCCGGCCTGCATCAGCATCCAGTTCAGCAGCAAGCGCCCTGTGCGTCCGTTGCCATCGAGGAATGGGTGAACGGCTTCAAAGCCCGCGTGTGCCTGAGCAGCACGTTCGATGGAGTCGCCTCTTTCCTTGTTGACGTAGCGCACCCACTCTTCCATATAGCGCGGCACTTCCTTGGCCGAGGGCGGGACATGCTCCGCTCCACGAATATACACTTGCTGTTTTCGCCAGCCTCCCCGTTGCGAGTGATACGGCTTGATTAGGTCGTGCAACTCGATGATAAGATCGGACCGCATCGGGTTGCCCGCCGCTACGTCCTCTTCAACGCGCCGCCAGGCTTTGGCGTGACCTACTGTCTCGGCTATTTCTTCGGCGGTGTGCTCACCCGGTATCCTGTGTCCGCCCAGAGCCAAATCAACGTCCATCAGCCTCATTGTAGAGCCTTCGATAGCGTTGGAGTGGTAGGTCATGGAGACGGTGACCAACTCTTCCAGCTTTCGCGCAGTCTCGGTGGGAAAAGGACGGTAAGCAGCTAACTGCTCAAGCTTCATCTCAATTCGGCGGCGCAGCACGCGCTCGATTAACACCATAATGTAATCCTTCCGATTTCCGCTAAAGTAGCCGCAAATCGAACGTTGCGGCATAATTATAGCGCAGGTTAACCTGTATATCAAACACCTCCCACCATTATGATGTTTCCTCCTGCTAAGAGCGGCGCATCTTCTCTCCCACTTGAGGTTTCCATCCTTATCGTTTATCATCAATCGTGCTTATCCTGAGCGTCATATAATATCCTGGGAATATTAGGTGCATAATACATCATGCACCTACACAGGCAGGTCTGTTAAGGAGTTACAGATGGTACCTACAACGGAGTGGTACTGGTATACCCTGCTGGTGGCAGGAATGGTGGTCGCCATTGGCTGGGCCCTCTTCCGCGCCAACCAGATTTTGCAGTTCACCCTGCTGGGCGTGGATAGCAACCGCTTCAACAACTGGGGCACGCGCTTCAAGCTGCTGGGTGTGTATGTATTTGGACAACTGCGGATGTACAACCGCAAGGCGTACACGATAGCGGGTATCGCCCACGTCCTCACCTTCTGGGGCTTTCTAGTCATCCAGGTCACGACGCTCGTGCTGTTCGCGCAGGGCCTCTTCCCCGGACTGCACGTGCCATTCTTCAACGACAATCCAGGTTGGTTCTTATTTGTCGACATCGTGCAGTTCCTGGTGTTGGCCGCGATGGCCTCGTTCTTCTGGCGCAGACTCATTACGCGGCCCGAGCGTCTGACTGATAGTATTGGCGCGCTCGGCATCCTGGGCGCTATCTCGATGCTAATGATTTCGGCGCTGGTCCTGCAGGGTATACGCATCAACCTGGGCGACGAGCCAGTCGGCTTGCCCTGGCGGCCCTTCTCCAGCACGGCGGGCGCTATCTTCTCAGGACTGGACATCGGTACGCAGACATTCATCCACGGCCTGGCGTACTTCACCCACCTCAGCATTATCCTCGGCTTTCTGGTCTATATCGTCTACTCGAAGCACCTCCATATCTTCACATCACCCCTCAACGTCTTCTTCTACGACCTCAATCCCAAAGGCGCGATGACCCCCATAAAGGACATAGAGGAGCGCATCGAGAACGAGAAGACGTTAGGTGTTGCGGCCATAGAGGACCTCGGTTGGAAGGACCTGATGGACACCTACACCTGTACCGAGTGCGGCCGCTGCCAGGACGCTTGCCCCGCATGGCTCACCGACAAGCCGCTGTCGCCCAAGAAGCTGATACTCGACCTGCAGGAGCACTTCCTTGAGGTTGCCCCCCTCGCAATGGCCGCCAAAGAGCAGAAGGGGCCGCTCCAGATGCTTGCCACACGCAACCTGGGAGGCGCGGAACAGGACGCCGGGCACAAAGCAGACGATCTGCCTCTGGTCGGCGGCTGGATCATGGACGAGACGCTCTGGTCGTGCACTACCTGCCGCGCGTGCATGGAGGCTTGTCCAGTATTTATCGAGCACGTACCCAAGATTACCGATATGCGCCGATATCTCGTGATGCAGGAGAGCCGCTTCCCGCCCGAACTGGCCCGTCTCTTCCGCAACCTCGAACAAAAAGGCAACCCCTGGGAGTTTTCCCCCAATGCCCGCGCCGATTGGGCTGAGGGACTAAACGTGCCTACCCTGGCCGAAATGGCAGCTCAGGCCGAATCCGAGGGCCGCCCCCTCTTCGCAGGCTCTCCCGTCAAACTTGAAGTAGAACGCGAAGCCATATCCCACGGCGACCCGAACTTCCAGATTGAAGCGCAGCAAGACAATCCAAAATCCAAACTCCAAAATCCAAAACCCCTTTTGGAGGTTCTCTACTGGGTCGGCTGCCTCGGCTCGTTCGATGTGCGTAACCAGCGTATCGCCCAGGCCCTTGCAGGAATACTGCAAGAAGCGGGCGTGAAGTTCGCCATCCTGGGCAAAGAAGAAAGTTGCTGTGGTGATCCTGCCCGGCGGCCTGGCAACGAGTACCTCTTCCAGACGCTCGCCGAGGTGAACGTCGAACTGATGAACACCTATGGCGTGCGCAAAGTTATCACCGCCTGCCCTCACTGCTTCAACACCATCAAGAACGAGTACCCGCAGTTCGGCGGCAACTACGACGTGGTCCACCACTCGGAGTTCATCGACTACCTCATCAAAGAGGGCCGCATCACCCTGGCGAACAGGGTCGAGCAGGCGATCACCTACCACGACCCTTGCTACCTGGGCCGCTACAACGATGTGTACGACGCCCCACGCGCCGTGCTTGAGGCGATACCAGGTGTAGAGCTAAAGGAGATGAAGCGCACGCGCAACAATGCTCTCTGCTGCGGCGCGGGTGGCGGGCGCATGTGGATAGAAGAGCACAACGGCCGCCGCATGAACCAGAACCGCATGCAAGACGCTCTCGACACAGGCGCACCCACCCTCGCCGCCGCCTGCCCCTTCTGTACCTCGATGTTCGAGGATGGCATCAAAGGCAAAGAAGCAGGCGACCAGATACGCCTGATGGACCTCTCCGAGCTAGTAGCCCTCTCGATGAGGCGCGACGGTCAGCCAGTCGGTGCGAGCGTGGGCAATGGCTCTACTCCCCCACCCGGCGCAACCACCAACACCGATCCTGCTGCCACGGGAGGCGGCGTTGGCGATCCGGCGGACGAGCAGCCGCCTAGCGTGCTCACTTCATAGGATAGTTTTTTCAGCATATGATGCAACCTGTTCAGCTAAGGCAAGACCAGGAGGTCGCCCACACTCCACCAAAGTCGGCCCTGGAGATTACCTTGCGGTGGATGTTAGCTACGGTTGTGGCTGGAACACTAGCTTCGTTCATCGTCGGAGCTTTGTTCCCGTTTACTTGGGGAACGGTAATAGTATTAGCCGGGACTATATGGGGCGTAAGCATTGGTGTCGGTCAAATGCGGTTTTTGCAGCGTTATTCTCCCGGGTGCGATTGGTCAAAGTGGGCGGTGTTCAGTGCCACTGGTGCGACCATCGGCTCCTTGATCTTTATAGCTCTCTATGCTATCCCTGCATTACTGATCAGTTACGAAGATCGTTCATCCTATCGTATGCTTCTGATACCGTATCTCGCATTGCTCCTCCTCATAGGGGGGCTAATCCTTGGCGTATCGCAGTGGCTGCTAATGCGTAAATACATGCAAAAAGCTGGATGGTGGGTGCTTGCCTGCACTTTAGGGTGTAGTGTAGGAGGGCTCATAGGTGGGATTATAGCTACGATCATTTATGAGACTCTTATACCCAGGAATTGGAAGGCTGGAATGCTTTTAGGATCAGCAGAAGGCTTCTGGACATTCCTAGCAGGTACAATAGGTACATCTGTCCTCGGTCTTGTTACTGGTCTTGCTTTCACTTGGCTGCTGCGTCACTCTAGCAGGTCCGGGCCCTTGTAGAGTCATGATTATCAACCGGAGTATGATAGGATAAGAGCGTCTTGAGCGATCTACACAGCAACATACAACGTGCATCAAAGAGTATCCAGGTAAAACTACCGACCGGCTGGCGTCCCTCCATCGGCATCATCCTCGGCTCCGGCCTCGGCGCGCTGGCTGACGAGGTTGACGCGCACGCGTTCATCCCCTACAGAGACATACCCGGTTTCGCGCAGTCTTCCGTCGAAGGACACGCTGGCCGTCTTGTTCTTGGCACGTTGGAAGGTGTCAACGTGGTGGTGATGCAAGGCCGCATCCATTACTACGAGGGATTCGATCTCCATCAGGTGACTTTCCCCGTGCGTGTGATGAAGGAGCTTGGCGCCCATACCCTCATCGTCACCAACGCGGCGGGTGGCCTAAATCCTGATTTTGAGGCGGGCGACCTTATGCTTATCGAGGACCATATCAACCTGCTTGGCTGGGGCGGGCACAACCCGCTTATGGGGCCGAATGATCCCGCTCTTGGCCCGCGCTTCCCGGCTATGAACCCGGCGTATGATCCCGACCTCATCAGGATTGCCGAAAAAGCAGGCGTGGAGTGTAACGTTCCGCTGCGCCGAGGCGTATACATATTGGTAGCAGGTCCGAACTACGAGACCCGCGCCGAGCTGAGGCTGCTCAGGCAGTGGGGCGCGGACGCGGTCGGAATGTCCACGGTGCA
This sequence comes from Chloroflexia bacterium, assembly GCA_038246925.1. Classification (GTDB taxonomy): domain Bacteria; phylum Chloroflexota; class Chloroflexia; order QHBQ01; family JADMIH01; genus JADMIH01. The sequence continues at coordinate 5,034 of JBBRVL010000113.1, read as the reverse complement.
TGAGGTGCTTGTGGCCCGCCACGGAGGCATGAAGGTCCTCGGCATCTCGAACATCACCAACATGGCCCTCGCCGACTCGGACGAGCCTGTGAACCACGAAGAAGTGCTGGCGGTGGCAGAGGAGTCGCGCCCGCGCTTTGTGAGATTGGCGAAAGCGATAGTGAAGGCAATAGGTTAGCCGGGAACTGCAATGGCTAAGGCAATCACGTTTCAAGTTTCCGGCCAGATAGAGAAAGGACACCACAATGAGCGGACAAAGGAACGACGACGGGCTGGCAAAGGCCCTCGGCATGTTGATAGCGATGGGCGCGCTTGCGGTCGGCGCGGCGGCTGCCCTGATGAATAGCGAGCGCACGCGGCAGATGCGCGAAGAGCTACGTGTGCGGGTGGATGATCTTGGCCGCAAGGTAGATGACCTCTCGGCTCAGGCCGCCCGCACTATGGACCAGCGCAGGCCCGACATCGAGCAGACTATTCAGCGCAGCCGCAGGGTCGCCGTTGACGGCCTGGAGCGCGTAAGGAGCGTGGTTGAGCAGAGTGCCGACAAGGCCCAGGAGTACGTGCAGCGCGCGGGCCAGCAAGCCTCTCGGACAGCAGACGACGCGGGCGATAAAGTGCGCGAAGGCATGGACCGGGCCGGCGACGTAGCACAGGATGTGGCAGACGACGCCAGGAATGCTGTTGATGATGCAGGTGATAAGGTTGGTGATGCAACCCGCCGCCTGACCAATGACGGCCACGACGCTATGTCTGACGCTTGAACACCTAACCGAGTCGACAAAAAGGCGCGGAGAGCAATCTCCCCGCGCCTTTTTGTTTGTCCTGATACTGAACATTTGCTGGCTGAATAAAGCTACCTCAACTGTAGCCAGGCCGCGTTGGATAGCGGGTCGTATAGTTGCATTACGCCGTTCTCAAGCGTCAGGTCAACTTTGCTGTCGTAAGTTCGCACGTGTAACTCACCTTTTTCAACATATGAGAGCATGGTGCGGCCTGGATATATGGCCCGTGCAAATGCGAACCCGTTTCCGTCAGGAGGCTTAGCGCTGTAGAGAGGTTCTGGCATTTGTTGCATCTCGTGTATCTCCTCCAAAGGAATTGAAAAGATGCTATAGAGGACCGGCTCTGGCCTGTTCCCCCCTTCTCCATATTCACTGCTGCCAACAAGGAGCCACCCATCCCTTATGCCCTCGAACGCCAAAAAGCCTTCGCGTCCAATCGGCAGGGTTGACCTATTTACAGACCAATCCGAACCCAATCCCAGTGTAACCAGCGGTCTGTCTTCGCTAGGGCCATCTGGCTCTTGCTGCCACATCAAGAGTGTGTTGTCGCTGTCCTGGGCGGTGAACACCACGCCTCTAGGCACAGAATCGACCGTCATGTTGAGAAGCGGTGCGGGGCGGCCTGGCGCGAAAAGATAGATACGCGCAGGGACTGAGGAGTCGTCTGTGACCAGAGCGTACCCCTTGAATCGCCCTTCCCTGAGGAATCCGCTCGCAATAGACAGAGGATAGTTAGTACCCTGCTGGTCATATTTTAGCGTTCTCTCTATAAGTGTTTGTGGACTGCCCTTTTGGAGATCTATGAGCACAACCCGATCTGTAGTCCCGCCTGGCGTGTATGAGTAAGCAGTGAGGAGGGCATATTTGCTATCCGGGCTGAACTGGATGCTTTGGATGCTGCCGTCGTGGCTATAGAGTAGCTTCCTGTTGCCACCCGCGCCGTCAGCCAGATATACATCCAGAGGCTGCTGCGGGTTCGAGCCTGGGCCTTCATCTACCAGCAAAATGTGCTCGCCGTCCGGTGCGAAGTCCATAGCTGTCCAGCCGGGCTGCACGTCAACCGGCACCACCTTTGAGCTACCAAATGCCTGGTAATCTACCTTTATGGCGCCCCAGATTGACATCACTCTGGGCCGCTTTCCTGTCCTGTTACCAAGCTGGAAAGCCCACATCCCTTTTTCGCCCACCCAGTAGTAGTTGTATTCCGATGGGTCGAAGTTGACCCCGAAGTAGTTCGACCCATCATTGTTGCCGTATCTGGCGACTTGCAAGGCGCGGCCTTTGAGTCCAGGCATATCCGATATTGTGAAGCTGGCTGGCGTCGCGGTCGGCGTCAACTTCACCTGGTCCCAGTTTTCGCCCGGCACGTCGTACAAGATGGCGCCCGATGCATCAAGCGTGGGCAGCACCTGGCTCGATCTGTCGCTACGTGGAAGCCACTCCCAGCTACTCATGCCCCGATAGTAGAGGGCCGGTTTGCGCCCCTGCGTACGCAGCGCGACCACGCCCTGGAGCGCACCCCTGTAGACCTCCCACGCCGCTTCCGCTTCTAGCTGGCCTGTATCCCGGTAGTTCCTCTGGACACGGCGCACAGCCTCTGCCGCCTGGAGCGTAGCCGCCCACTCGCCTTTCTCGGCTGAGGACGAAGCGATCTCATATTGCGTATCGCGCTCCGTGACCAGCTTGTTCATCTCGGAGGCGCGGGCGTCAGAGTCCTTGAAACCTTTTACCATGCTGAAATAGTGTAACGCCCGGTCCCAGTCCTGGTCGTCTGCGGCCTGTTGGGCAATAGTGTAATTGGTCTGCTGTTGGTCCTGGTGCCACCACTCCCAACCACTCCACGTTAGCACGCCCACCAGCAGCAAGAACCCCAACAGGACCTCGCGCAGATGCACCCACCGTCCGGTCGGTTCCGGTTCCGGGTCTAGCTCTTCTATAATCGAAATAGGCTCGTCGAAGAGGTCTTGCATATATCTATATTACACCTTTGAGCGCGATGAGGTTTCCACCCGTCTTAACCTGCCAAGAGCCTATCGGGGTCGTACACTGCTTCGCCACCAATTACCGTAGCCCTCGGCTTCATGTCTTTGATCTCTCTTGGGTCCGCGGCGAATATATCTTGCTCAAGCACGAGGAAGTCGGCAACCGCACCCTCATGGAGCATGCCTGTCACGCCTGGGAGATAAGGCATGGAGCGAGCCGCACCCTCGGTATAAGCTCGCACTGCTTCCTCAACCGTGAGCCTCTCATCGGGGTACCAGCCGTTCTCCGGCAGGTCGTTCTCGTCTTGCCTCGTGACCGCCGCGTGGATGCCTGCGAAGGGATTGGGCGTTTCGACGGGCGCGTCCGAGCCGAACGCCAGGACAGCACCAGTATTAAGCAGACTGCGCCACGCGTAGCTATACCGCGCCCGGTTGCCCAGGAGACGGTCGGCTGGGAGCATGTCTGAGGTTGCATGTATCGGCTGCATGGAGGCAACGACTCCTAGCTTGCCGAAGCGCGGGATGTCGTTGGGGTGTAGATGCTGCACATGCTCTACTCTATGGGTCAAGCCGCCTGCGTTTCCTACCTTCGCAAATGCATCCAGCACGCGCCTGTTGGCGGCATCCCCTATCGCGTGGACGGCTGAAGGGATGCCTGCCTCTGCTGCCTTCATAATAGCTTCCTCAAGCTCTTCCTGGGAGATGGTGCTGATTCCCTTATTGTTGGGGTGGCCCACATATGGATCGAGCATCTGTGCGGTCATCGAGCCGAGCGAGCCGTCGCTAAATATTTTCACCGGGCCGACCCGTAGCCGCTCCGTGCCGAAGCCCGTACGCAGCCCAATCGCAATCGACTGGTCCAGTGTGGGGTATGCCAGCAGTATTACTATCCGCATCGGCAATTCACCTTGCGCATCAAGCTGCTGGAACGCGGAAAAGGCATCAGGCCCTTCGCAGTCGTGGAACCCAACGAGGCCCATGCTCGCCAGGTTCTCGAATCCCTTGCGCATGACGGTGAGGGCGTCTTCGGGCGCTTCCGAGATTACCCTGCGCGGTATGGCGGTGGCCGACTCGTAAAAGAGGCCATCAGGCTCTCCATCACTGTCTCGCCCGATGGCTGCTCCCGGTGGGTCGGGTGTATCTCGGGTCACACCTGCGGCTTGCAACGCCATGCTGTTGACCCAGCAGCTATGCAGGTCTTTGCGGTCGAGCAATACAGGGTTGTCAGGGGCTACTCGGTCCAGGTCGTGCCGCGTCGGGAAAGAGGGTGGGTCCCACAGGTAATGGTTCCACCCGCCTCCCAGTACCCAGCGCCCAGGACCAAGCTCGCGTGCTTTCTCAGCCACCATCCGTAACGCTTCTTCCTTCGATCTAACACCCTCCAGGATGACTTTGTTGAGGCTGCGCGCATAGCTGAGAAAGTGGATATGGGCATCTATCAAACCAGGAATGATGGTACGTCCGCCGAGGTCTACCGTGCGCGCACCTGCTGCCCCACTTAGCTCGCGATTAGTCCCCAGCGTAGCAACACGGCCATTTCGCACAGCCATCGCTTCCACGGGCCACGGCCTATCCATCGTATAGATAAGACCATTGGTAAATATGATAGCCTGCGCGTCTGCTTCAGCAAGACGTGAATCCATCCGCCCCTCCTGGTCAACCTGTTTGGGAGGTCATTATAGCATCTTTGCTATGCTATAATCAGGCGATATGCTGGTTATTCCGGGCAGCAAGGGAGGAAATGGATGGGGGATGGTAGCGCAGGTCGAGTAACGGTAGTAGGCACTGGAAGCTGGGGCACTACCCTGGCGATACTTGCCGCTCGCCAGGGGCAGGAGACATATCTCCTCACTAGAACCGAGGAAGAGGCTCAGCTACTCAGGGCAGACGGTGAGAACAAGCGCTTCATGCCCGGTTTCCCCTTCCCCGAAAACCTCAAGCCTACCGCCGATCCAGCTCCCGCGCTTCAAGAATGCGACATGCTCCTCATGGTAGTGCCGTCGCAGACGATGCGCGCCAACATACGCGCCCTCAAGCCTCTCCTGACGGACCCGCGAACGATCATAGTAAGTGCGGCCAAGGGCCTTGAGCTGAGCAGTCTGCAACGCATGACCGAGGTGCTGGCTGATGAGCTTGGATCTGACTGGAAGAGCCGCCTGGCTGCTCTCTCCGGCCCTAACCTGGCAAAAGAGATAGTGGCGGGTCGTCCTGCCACGACGGTTATAGGCGCGGAAGATTCCGAGGTGGCTAAGCGCGCGCAAGAGCTTCTG
>JBBRVL010000112.1:0-10290 GCA_038246925.1 Chloroflexia bacterium | reverse complement strand
CAGGGGTGCCCTGTTTGCCAACCACAAACTATTCGGCGCACGAACAGGGCACCCACACAGGGGTGCCCCTACCCTTTTACTCCAAGTTTTAACAATTAACACTCGATATTCCTTGACAGGATGCAAAGCTGTTCGCTACAATGGGCTGTTGGACCGCCACAAACGGTTCTCAGAGATGGCAGCAGTTAGACTGCGCCCCAAGAAGTCTACATTCAACTACGGGGAGGGATTCACCTTGATTGAGGTGGAGCACCTGACGAAATACTATGGTCCTTTTCATGCGTTGAAAGATATAAATTTCAACGTGGAGCGAGGAGAGATTCTCGGTTTTCTCGGACCAAACGGCGCAGGTAAGACCACTACCATGCGCATCATCACCGGCTACATACCCGCCACATCGGGGACTGTACGGGTAGCAGGCTTTGACGTAAACGAGAAGTCGATGGACGCCCGGCGTCATCTCGGTTACTTGCCTGAAACTGTCCCGCTCTATATGGAGCTAACGCCGCGTGAATACCTTGACTTTCGAGGGCGAATCAGCGGCATGCATAGCACACGCGAACGCCGAACCCGCATCGGTGAGACAATGGACCTGCTCAATATAACTGACGTTGGCGACAAACTGATTGGTTCGCTTTCTCGCGGTTACAGGCAGCGTGTTGGATTGGCGCAGGCCCTCTTACACGATCCCGAAGTGCTAATCCTCGATGAGCCTACGGTCGGTCTGGACCCCATGCAGATCACCGAAGTACGTGACCTGATAAAGGAACTTGGACGTGAGCGAACTATCATTTTGAGCACGCACCTTCTACCTGAAGTCAGCATGGTCTGCAACCGAGTGGTGATTATCAACCGAGGTAAGCTGGTTGCGCTCGATACCCCGATCCACCTGGCAGAGGATGCTTCGGAACGTAAGAGTATTCAGCTTGAAGTTGCGGGAGCGGCCACAGACGTATTGCGCCTTATTCGGGCTGTGAGTGGTGTGAGTGAAGCCACAGTGGTGGAACTAACGCCCGGCACTGATGGTACGGATGCCACAATGGCCTTGCAAGCACGCACGTACAGTGTTCGCGGCCGGAGCGGGATGGACCTCAGGGGCAGCCTGGCTTCGGCGGTAGTCGGCGCGGGCTTCGAGCTACTGGAGCTGCGCACTGTAACACCCTCCCTCGAACAGATTTTTATTGACGTGATTTCCAGGGAAGAGGAGTTTGCCGAAGAAGAGCCTGCGGACGATGACGAATATGCGAATGGAACTGAAACTGAAGAATCAACTGAGGCGGAAGCGCCCCTTGCCCGACGGCGCAGACCTGAAGGGGCCGAAGTGCCGGAGCGAATTGCCACAAGAAAGCGGGTGCGGAGATGAGAAACGTGCTCTATATCGCGTCTAAGGAACTGCGCTCGTACTTCGTCTCGCCTGTTGCTTATGTAATCGTGGCCTTTTGGTTGGTGGCTACGGGCTTTTTCTTCTGGTTCTCGGTTAACTCCAGTGACGCCAGCCTGCGTAACGTCTTTGGCGTGATAATCGTTTTGCTTTTGCTGATCTCACCGGCCCTGACGATGCGCCTGCTGGCTGAGGAGTCCAGGACCGGCACTCTGGAGTTGTTGCTGACTGCTCCGGTCCAGGATTGGGCGGTGGTGCTTGGCAAGTTCCTGGGCGCGCTTGGCCTCTATGCCACCATGATTGGACTTACACTGTTCTATCCTATCCTGTTGGTGCTGCTCGGAGGTAACCCTGATTGGGGACCAATATGGAGCGGCTACCTGGGGTTGCTATTGCTCGGCATGTCTTTCTTATCTATCGGGATATTTGCTTCCGCTCTTACCTCTAATCAGATGGTTTCCGCCGTAATAGCATTTGTGTTATTGCTGGTATTTTTCATAATCGGGCAGATCAGCACCTTTCTGGGCGAGGGAGTCAGCGGCTTCCTCTCCAAGCTGGCACTCTCCGACCGCTTTGATAGTTTCCCGCGTGGAGTGATCGATTTGAAAGATGTGATCTTCTACCTGACATTTACCTCAGTCGTCCTTTTCGTTACGGTACAGGTAATTGAAGCGAGGAGGTATCGCGCATGATGAATTCAACGCGCTCTCTCATTTCAACTATTGCCGGCTTCTGTGCGCTCGGCTTCACGCTCATGGCGCTTATCTATTGGGCTGCGTTCTCGACACCGCCGTTCAGCTTCGCCAGTATTGACCTTGCTCTGCGCGTGCTTGTGATCGCCGCTATAGTCAGTCTTGCCGTCTATCTCTTATTCAGCCCCGAGTCGGTCGGTAAGGCAGCAGCCAAGAGAAGCACACGGCTGACGGCTAATGCGTTTGTTGCTTCTCTGATCGCGGTTGGGATAGCAGTCGCCATCAATTTGATCATCGCGGGCGTGCCTGCCTATCGCGCCGACCTGACTGCCGGTCAGGATTTCTCCCTCTCGCCGCAGACAAAGAAGGTTTTGCAAGACCTGGGCGCTCGCAATGCCAACGTCACGGCCTATGTATTTGAAGACTCACAGAATCCGCAGACGAGACAGCAAGCGGAAGACTTGCTCAAAGAATACAACGCGCAAACACCTCGGCTTAAGTATCGGTTTGTGGACCCGAACCTGGAACCGGCACGCGCTCAACAATTCGGTGTCCGCCGCTATGGAGTCGTAGTTTTTGAAGATGGCATAAAGCACGAGACAGCCGAATCGAGCAGCGAGTTGGAGTACACCAGCGCGCTGATACGCCTCTCACAGACTAAGGCGAAAAGGGTTGCATTCCTGACTGGCCACGGCGAGCGCGACATGAACAGCCTGGAGCAGCAGGGCTATTCCCAGGCCCGGCAGTCACTTGAACAAAATAACTACCAGGTAATCACCTGGAGCCTGATAACATCGCCGACTATCAGCCTGGACCAGGTTGACGTGCTGGTTGTGGCGGCTCCAAGTCAGGCCATCCCTTCGAGGGAAGTCAATGCTATTCAGAGCTACCTTGACGCAGGGGGGCATGCAATGATCATATTGGACCCTGCCATGCTGCCGCCTGCCGTAAGCGCTCTTGGGCCTCTCTTAGCGCGGTACGGAGTAACTGCCAACCCTGGCTTCGCCGTCGATATACCGAAGAGGTTCAGCCAGCAGGACCCAACCAACATTTTTGTCGATACCTATCCGCAGAACCCTATCACGGACGAGATTTCCCGAAACCGCCTGGTAACCGGATTCTCCCTGGCAATGGGTCTCAGCATGACACCCACGGTTACAACCTACACGGTCATGCCGGTCATTCAAACATCTGGAACCCAACCTGAAAGCTGGCTGGAGACAGACACCGCCAGCCAATTACTGCAATTCGACGCCGGTAAGGACATCCCTGGACCGATCAACCTGGCCCTCTCTGTTGAGCCTGTGGCCGCTTCAGCAACTTCTACTGAGACGGTTCAGGTGAAGACCAGACTGGCCGTCTTTGGAGATGCCGATTTCGCATCCAATGTCCTCTTATCACCACAGCTCGGCTTCTCCAATCTTGATCTATTCGGGAATGCAGTTTCCTGGCTGGCTGGTGCGGACGAGTTAGTCTCGATCAGGCCGAAGGACCCCAGCGTTGCGCGTACGATAACTCTTGACGCTACCCAGAAGAATCTAGTTCTTCTTACTGCCGTGTTTGGCTTACCGCTCTTGGTGTTTTTGTTCGGAATTATCAACTGGATGAGGCGTAGGTAGACGATGGAGCGATACAGAACTACGTTAATTATGCTCGTGCTCCTGGTTGCACTAGGAGTCACGGCTATCGTGCTAAACAACAACGGCGCGGGGACAGATGCTACACCCACACCCGAGGCGATACGGTACGTCTGGGAGTCAACTGACCCCGTAGTTGGCCTCGAAATCGTAAGTGGCACACAGAAGATAGTGCTGCGAAACGACCCCGCGTCGGCTTCGTGGGTGCTGCAAGAGCCTGTAAGCGGACCCGCAGATACCTTTGCGGTGTCAACCATCGCTGACTCATTCAAGAGTCTGGTGGCGACGAGCGTTCTTACGGAGAGTGTAAACCTAGCCGACTTTGGCCTGGATAAGCAGGGACTGAGCGTCACGGCCACATTCAGTGGTACAAATACCACGCCACGAACAGTGCTGGTGGGCGGTCCAACGTTCGATGGTACGGGCTACTATGTAAAGACGCCCGACTCTGGGACTGTTTACGTCGTGAGTAATAGCACGATTGAGCCGCTAAGGTCATGGCTGGTCAGCCCGCCGCTGGCCCCGCCCACTCCGACCCCTCCGCAGCTTACGATAGCTCCCACAGTTACGGAAACACCGCCCGGTGTGGCTACTGCGTCACCGACTTTGGGTGTAAATACTTTGCCCACAGGCGGTGTGCTGACAGGTACGGCCACTCTCGACGTCACAAGCCCAATAACGACCACATCTCCAGGTGCGGCCAATCCGACTACTCCATTGCCCGCAACACCTCCCAGTCCATAACGGCACACCGCGAAAAAGGCAAAGGAGCAGTCCGATGCTGCTCCTTTGCCTTTTCCAGACCACCCTGAACGAGATTCAGACCGCGAAGCCGCTATAAAGACCTGCAAGGCGCTTCGGCACATGTCCGTCGATGCGTGTGCCGTCCTCCATGTGCTCTTCCCGCTCGATTATTCCCTTTTCATGGAACAAAGAGACGAGATCGCTTGACCTGTAAGGGATAAGCACCTTGATCGGGATGAGATTACGGCTGAGGGTCTCCTGGACCTGTCTGAGTAAGGCGTCCAGGCCCCAGCCATTTTGCGCCGAAATCGGCACCTGGGTAGGCCCAAGCTCGAGATCAACGGAAAGTTTACTGCTTATCGTCTGCGGCGTGAATTCGTGCCCAGTTCCGTTGTTTTGAAGCTCAGGGAACAGGGTATCTATCTTGTTGAGTGCGATTATTCGCGGTTTGTCACCTACGCCCAACTCCTTTAGTACTTCATCGACTGTCTGCGACTGCTCTTCCGCGTTCGGGTGCGTCAGATCGAGGACATGGATGATCACATCTGCATCCTGAATCTCCTCAAGGGTTGCACGGAAAGCTGCAACAAGCTGGGTCGGCAGCCTCTGGATAAAGCCGACTGTATCGGTTATGAGCACGGCCTGGCCCTCTGGTAAGCTCACGTGGCGTGTCGTTGGATCCAGTGTGGCAAAAAGGACGTTCTCAACCTTGACGTGTGAATCCGAGAGCGCATTCAACAGCGTGGACTTACCAGCGTTGGTGTAGCCAACAAGCGCGGCAATTGGCAGGCCCTCGCGCCTACGCTTCTGGCGATAAAGCTCCCGGTGAGCGTGTACATCCTTCAAATCGTCCTTCAGCTTGGTGATACGCTCTTTGGAACGCCGACGGTCAACTTCGAGTTGAGTTTCACCGGGGCCGCGCAGCCCAACACCACCGGCGGTCTGGCGTGAAAGATGTGTCCACATCCTTGTCAGGCGTGGCAAGCGGTACTCAAGCTGCGCCAATTCAACCTGGAGGCGGCCTTCGCGTGTCTGTGCATGGCGCGCAAAGATGTCGAGGATTACGCCTGTTCGGTCGATTATCTTCGTATTGAGGGCTTCTTCGAGATTGCGCTGCTGTGTGGGGGTAAGCTCCTCATCAAACATGAGCATGTCCGCGCCAAGCTCTTCCTGCCTGGCCTTGATTTCAGTGAGTTTGCCCTTACCAACCAGAGTTGCCGGGTTCGCGCCGTCCAGCTTCTGCGTAACGCGCCCGACTACATCGACGCCCGCCGTTGCAGCTAGCTGCTCAAGCTCGTCCAGTGAGTCGTCCATGCCCCAAAGTTTCTTCCTTAGTTCAACACCGACCAGCAACGCCTTTTCGACCGGCTTCTTGGTGTCTACGAGATTGCGATTGCGGTTAATAGTGTTTATCCTCCATCATACTTAGTACTTTGTCACTTAATTCGGTCTTAGGTGTCGAGTTGAAGTCCCGCGAGACGCGTTACGGCCGCATCAACCTCATGATCGGGAACCGTCAGCGACATTCGGAAATAGCCCTCGCCTTGCTGACCATAACTTGCCCCCGACGTGACTGCTATACCCAGCTGTTGGAGCAATAGGTCGGCGAAAGCTGCTGAACGATACCCGTCAGGCACATGCGCCCACAAGTATAGACCCGCCCGTGGCCTGGTGACACTTATCTCCGCGAGGCAAAGCGCATCACACAACTTGTCTCTTCGTCGCCGGTAGATTTCATTTCGAGCAGGGATCCATGATTGATCGCCGGTCAGCGCCACGGTCGCCGTATCCTGCACAGCGCCGTAAACACCGGAATCTATGTTAGTCTTGATGCGGCCCAAGACGTTGATTACCTCCGCATTACCTACCACCATGCCGATCCGGTTCCCGGCCATCGAGTAGGTCTTGCTCAGCGAATTGAACTCAACAGCTATTTCCTTCGCGCCCGGTACTTGCAGTATTGATGGGGCGCGATACCCGTCATACGTTATTTCACTGTAAGGGTTGTCGTGCGCTATGATAACATCGTATTTCTTCGCCCACGCAACTGCGCGCTCAAAAAAGCCAATATCCGCTAGAGCGCTGGTCGGGTTGTTCGGGTAATTTAGCCAGATTACATTTACTTGACGCGCTAGCTGTGGATCAATCGAATCAAAGTCCGGTAGCCAGCCATTATCTTCAATTACAGGTAGGGAGCATACAACACCGTCCGCCATGATGGTGCCGAATTTGTAGACAGGATAAGAAGGATCAGGCACAAGAACGGCCTCTCCTGGATCAACGAACGCGAGAGCAACATTGGCTATACCTTCCTTGGAGCCGATCAGTGGGAGCACTTCTGTATCCGGCTCAAGTTGGACGCCGAATCGGCTGCCATACCAGTCAGCTATAGCTCGTCGAAGCGATGGTTTACCAAAATAATCAGGATAGCGTGCGTTCTCTGGGCTATGAATTGCCTCACACATGGTTTCCAGGAGGTAGTCCGGCGTTGGAACGTCGGGGTCGCCCATAGTGAAGTTCAGGACATCGACTCCTGAGGCTCGTAGCGCCGCGAGCTTGGCCGCTGTGCCCGCGAAAACGTAAGGCGGTAACTTCTCAATACGATTAGCAAATTTCATTAAGCGTCATTGCTCCAAAGATCGGGAATCGCGGCGTATTCGCCGTACCGATAATTATACCTGACTGAACGTCTCTCAACCACTTACTCCGTTGAATGTACACTGGTCACGTGTACTATCCTTGCGAGTTGGAGATGAACGCCGAGACCAATTCTGTAGCTTGCGGTAGCGGCCCAGTGTCGGTTACATCAAACCAAATTGTGTCGGCAGCGCGCTTGAACCAGTTTGCTTGATGCCTCGCGAAGTTGTGCGTATCCCACTTGATGCGCTGAATTGCTTCTTGTAGCGTTGCCTTCCCTTGGAGATAGTCGCCGATCTGCCTGTATCCGATGCCACTCATCGAGCGAAGATTAAACCCGTAGCCGCGCTCGTGAAGCGCCTGCACCTCCTCGACAAGACCACGCTCGATCTGCAAGTCAACACGGGCGTCTATGCGCCTGTACAGTTCTGTACGGTCATATATAAGGCCGATGCGTAAGATATGTAATGGCGGAGCACTGCGGCCCTGCTGCTCGCTAATAGGCTCTCCTGTGCGCATGACAACCTCAAGTGCCCTAATGATGCGCCTTGTATTAGTGGGGAGAATGCCTTCCGCCGATTTCGGGTCGAGCCGCTGTAACCGTGCGTGAAGGAAAACTGACCCGTGCTTGGTTGCCTCTTCTTCAAGCTGGATACGTAGCTCCATATCGGGACTGACACGAGGAATGGTCCAACCGTCCAGCACGGCGTTGGCGTAGAGCGGCGTGCCACCTGCCAGTATCGGGAGGCGACCGCGCCGCGTTATGTCATGGATCGCATCATACGCTCGATCCTGGTAGTCCGCAAGCGTAAATGGGGCATCGGGTTCGACCAGGTTGATAAGGTGATGAGGGACGAGTTGTCGCTCCTCGAGCGATGGTTTGTCGGTGCCGATATCCATGTACTTGTAGACCTGTCGCGAGTCGGCGGTCACTATTTCTCCCTGGAAAAGTTCGGCTAGTCGAAGTGCAAGCGCACTCTTGCCGACCGCAGTCTGACCCAGGACAGCTACGATAGGCGGGGGAGGTGGGTTCACCTGGTAATTATACAATTCGGCCCGATCTTCTTGCCCAGCCTTCTCTCATTTGCTACAATTCATGGGGCGCTGGTATCGAGAGGAGTAGCAAATTGGGTGTATTGGGTAACATTGTTCGTGTGATTTTGGCTATCGCAATGGGGGCCGTCGTTATCGCGGCAGGGGTTTTTATCTTCTTCGCGCTTTCGCAAACGCTAAAGAGCGCTGGGGCACCGGAAGACCGCCAACCCGTTGTCTTCACCATCGAGCCCGGTGAAAGCGTAAGCCAGATAGCAGATAAGCTCCAAAGCGAGGGCATAATCGACTCGTCGCTGATATTCAAGGCTAAACTCAAGTTACGGAGCGGGGACACCCTGAAAGCAGGCAAGTTCCAGGTTACGCCCGGCATGGACATGGACCAGTTAATCACGGTCTTGAGCACAGCCCCAGTAGACATCGGGTTGAAGTTTACGATAATAGAGGGGCAGCGTGTAGAAGAAGTGGCGGAGAAGCTAAATGCTCAAAACGTAGTTAGTCAGAGCCGCTTCCTGGAACTTACCAACACGCCCGAAGGCGCAGCCACATTTCAGGACGACTTTCTAGCTGAGTCGGGACGGCCCGCCGACCAGGGTCTTGAAGGTTATCTCTTCCCTGATACATACGAGATAAAGCAAGGAGACGGCGACAACTCAGAGGCCGTAGTTATGATTATGCTCAAGACTCTCGAAGATAGGTTCACTCCAGAGATGCGTACAGCGGTGACGGAGAGAGGGCGCAACATTCACCAAACGCTAACTATCGCGTCAATTGTGCAGCGTGAAGGCGTCGTGAAGGAGGAATTGCCAATTATTGCCGCCGTATTTTGGAACAGATTAGACCAGGGCATAGCGCTTGGCGCAGATCCAACGACGCAGTACGCCGTTGCCAAATCTCCAGACTGGTGGCCCAACCTCGATAGGCTTGGCATCGTGCCTAACACAGTCGATCATCCGTATAATACATACGTGATTGCGGGACTGCCCCCCGGACCTATATGCAGCCCTGGACTGGACGCAATCGAAGCCGCCGTCTACCCCGCAGAGACGGACTACCTCTACTTCGTGGCGAAGAACGACGGCACCGGCGAGCACGCCTTTGCAACAACCCGTGAGGAACATGATCGTAACAGCGTGATTTACGGAAACAGATAGCTTTACTCTGGGGTTGAGATCGTGCGGGACAATAAAAGAGGTTGGCCTGTTGAGAAGCAGGTCAGCCTCCGCTGCTTTGGGCGCGATATAATACCGGCCTGGGTTAGCCTTCGTTTACATTGACGTTAGTTGTGCCGGTAGTGGTGGTTGTGGCTGAGGTGGTGGCCGGGACATCCACAGTAAGCGATTCGGCGTCAGTACCTGTCACGGCGTTGACGTTCACGCTTTGAGGCGCTGCCGGTTGGGCGGTCTCCGTTGTCGTAGTGGTCGTGCGCTCTACAGTCGTCGCGGGAGCTACGCTATCGGTTGTTACAGTGTGACGAGTTGTCGTTATTTCATCTGCCATTGGTTTTTCCTTTCGTTTATGTATACGAGTCTCCTAATGCACATATCAAGGTTGGCAAAAACCGTGCCTTGATTCAGAAAACGCGCGCGCCCGGCTCCACATTTCGCTCAGGTTGCAACAGCACCACGCCGCCCGCCGGAGTGGTTCCCTCGCCTGGAACTCCCAGCACCAGTACCTCAGAAGAAAAGCCTGCTATCCTCCGAGGTGGGAAATTGACTACTGCAACGACTAACCTTCCGACCAAATCGGTTGGCCTGTAATAAGCGGTGAGTTGTGCGCTTGAGCGTCGAACGCCCAGGGGACCGAAATCGATCTCAAGCTTGTAGCTTGGTTTTCTTGCTTCGGGGAACTCAGTACAGGCAATTATACGGCCAACGCGCATCTCAACTTTCTCGAAGGTCGTGATGTCAGTTAGCGGTTCTCTGTCGCCCTCTTCATCCATTGTACGCTCCGTTCGATTTGTTGGGTTGTCGCATTATAACAACATCCGGCCGGTTGCTAATTCAATAGTGAGTAACGGCAAGGGAGTGGTGAAAGGAGAAGATATGATACTGTAGGGGCGGACCTGTGTGTCAATGGTGTCGCATAAAGATTCCGTAGGGGCAGGCCCCCCAGCCAGCCCGAAAAGGGGCCGGAACAGGGCGGGTTG
>JBBRVL010000111.1:0-10309 GCA_038246925.1 Chloroflexia bacterium | reverse complement strand
TGCGACAAAATAACCCATCTAAGCGGGGCTCCTTTCCAAAGTAGCTCCTGTAGTTTCCAGGGCGGCTTGTACCTGTGGATTTACTATCTTGCCCTCGTGGGTAATACACGTGCCTGCTACGATATCATCCTCAAAATTCAGGTTTAGCTCGCCTTCCTTTGTGGTTATGAGGCCAAGCAGGTTCAGTATGTTCTTGGAGTAAAGCTGGCTCGCATGCACCGGCATCAGGCTCGGCACGTTCAGAGGGCCTATAATGCGTACATTATGACGCAGGAAATCACAGCCCGCTTCTGTCAGCTCGCAATTGCCGCCATTCTCAGATGCCAGATCGACTATAACAGAGCCAGGTTTCATATCTCGCACCATAACCTCTGTTATCAAGACCGGTGCGGGCTTACCCGGTATGAGCGCCGTAGTTATCACCACATCAGCATCACGCACGTGCTTATGTATCAATTCGACCTCTCGCTTGTGTGCCTCTTCAGACAATTGCGTGGCGTAACCGCCCTGTGTCTCGGTCGACTCCTCAAGCTCAAGCTCGATGAACTTTGCGCCCAGACTCTGTACCTGCTCTTTCACCGCCGGGCGCACGTCAAATGCCTCGACCACCGCTCCCAGCCTTCGTGCGGTAGCGATTGCTTGCAGGCCCGCGACGCCAGCACCCAACACCAATACCTTTGCCGGAGCCACCGTGCCTGCTGCCGTCATGAACATCGGAAAGAACTTACCCATCGCGTTCGCGCCTATCAGCACAGCCTTATATCCGGCTACAGTGCTCATCGATGAGAGTGCGTCCATGCTCTGCGCGCGGGTCGTCCTCGGTATTGCATCCATACTGAAGCTAGTGACACGTGCAGCGACAAGCATCCGCACGAGGTCATGATTGACAAGCGGTTGAAAAAAAGTAATCAGTACCGAGCTGGGGTGCAGCATTTCGATTTCGTGCTTACCTACCGCTTCGTTGCGAACGGGACGCTGCACTTTACAGACCACATCACTCTGCGCAAAGAGCGTTGCAGGATCGGGAACGATTGTCGCACCTGCCTTACTGTAGGCTTCGTCCAGAAACGACGAGGACAGACCTGCCCCGGTCTCTACCAGTATGTCTATGCCTTTTTTCTTCAGTTGGGCCACGTGGTCTGGAATCAATGCCACGCGTGTCTCGTTCTCAATTATCTCTCTAGGAACCCCTATTTTCATTACCTACTCCTGTCCGTTACCCATGCACGCCAACATCAGACCCATTACTTACAGCAACTCCCGCACGTCATCGCGCTCGGCGATCAACTCTTTGGTAGTTATTTCCAGCTTACCGCGTGCGAAATCTGACAACTTTAGCCCCTTGACTATTTCATATTTGCCTTTGCCGTCCGAGCGGCACGGGAAGCCGAAGACCAATCCTTCGGGTACGTCATAAGGGTTGCCATCGGAAGTAATGGCCGCGCTGAACCAGTTATCACCCTCGGTTTTATTGATCACACTGCGCACATGGTCGAGTACAGCGTTGGCCGCCGATGCAGCGCTCGATTTGCCTCTGGATGCCAGGATCGCTGCACCACGCTTCTGAATTGTCTCTACAAACGTATTTTCGAGCCAGTTGCGGTCAGAAATCAAATCAGTTGCAGGCTTGCCGTCGATACGGGCATTCTCGAAGTCAGGGTATTGAGTAGAGCTGTGGTTGCCCCATATCGTAACCTTCGTTACGTCAGCGACCTGCTTGCCTGCCTTGATAGCAAGTTGTGCCATGGCTCGGTTCTGGTCGAGACGAGTGAGTGCCGCCCAGTTACCCTTCGGCACATCCGGCGCGTGGTGCATCGCAATCAGGCAGTTCGTGTTGCAGGGGTTGCCCACAACAAGTATCTGTACGTCGGAGGCAGCTGTGCTGTTGATCGCCTTGCCCTGGTCGCGGAAAGTTTCGGCATTCATAGTGAGGAGGTCTTTACGTTCCATGCCCGGCTGCCTGGGCGAAGCACCAACCAGAAGGGCCCAGTTGGCCCCACGAAATGCCTCGGCATCACTGTCTGTCACTGTGACTTTCCCCAAGAGCGGAAACGCACAGTCCTCCAACTCCATCTTGACGCCTTCCAGGGAGCTTACAAACTGTGGCATTTCCTTAATAATCAGGTTCACAGGCTGGTCGTCACCGAAGACCTCGCCATTGGCAAGCCTGAACAGCAAGCTATAAGCTACTTGTCCAGCGCCGCCGGTTACAGCGACCGTAATAGGTGTTTTCATTCTGGCCTCCCTATCTTCGTTATCTTAATCACAACACAAGCAGTAATTTTACCATAACGAGGGCGCAATCCCAAACCGGATGTCGCTCAACTCATGGCCGATTCCTAATCCTATGTGCTGTCAAAGTATGCAGGCTGCTTATCTGCTCCAGACATACAAAAGGGCAGCCTTGCCGCCCTTATTAGGAGATTGCAATGTGAGTGCGTACAAGCGATCACAATACTTGAAGCGTTACTGCTACAAGTTGACCGTCTCGGCAATCAGATAATCTACAACGGTATTGAGGTCGCCCGTCTGGCGGTAAATATCCATCTGGCGGTCAGCACCTGTGCCCCGTTCAAGAACCTTGTGGACGTGCGCAAGGGCCTCGCGACTGCCCAGGTCATCTACTACGTCGTCTACGAACTCCAGAAGCTCTAACGCAAGCTGCCGCATAGGCACTTCTGCCTGCTTACCGAAGTCTACAAGCATGCCATCTATGCCGTAGCGTGCGGCGCGCCACTTGTTCTCCATGATCAAAGCCCGGTCGTACAGGCGGAAGCCGATGTTGTTCTGCCGGAGCTTGTACAACTTGGCAACGATGGCCTGAAAGAGAGCCACAAGCATGATCGTATCGTCCAGCGAGGTCGGCATATCGCACACGCGGAACTCCAGAGTACTGAAGTATGGGTGTGGCCGCAAGTCCCACCAGATTTTCTTGCCATTATCTATGCAGTTGGTCTTAATGAGCAGATTTACGAAACCCTCGAACTCGGTCCACGAGTTGAATGTAGAGGGGATGCCGGTACGAGGAAATTGCTGCCATATTATTGTCCGGTACGACTTCAGCCCTGTGACACGCCCCTGCCAGAACGGTGAATTGGTGGAGAGAGCGAGCAGGTGCGGCAAAAAGTACCTTGCCTCGTTCATAATCTCTATCAGCAGATCGCGGTCGGGAATCCCAACGTGGACGTGCAGGCCAAAGATGAGGATCGAGCGGACAACATCCTGCATATCCTCCTCTAGCACCTTGTAGCGGTCGTGCTCGGTGATAAGCTGGCTCTGCCAGTGCGAGAAGGGATGCGCGCCAGCAGCCACTATGGCAAGCCCACTCTTGGTCGCAAGGTCCCCCAACCCTGCGCGCAACTTCTTTAGCTCCTCTCGCGCCTGGGTCACATTCTCGCATACCGGCGTGACAGTCTCAACCATGGACTGTATCATTTCACGCTTCACGTTTTCAATGAATGCCGCGTCGCCGCTCGCCAGCATTTGCTCGACATGGGCCTTCAGATCGCGCGTCGAAGGATCGACGATCTGGAACTCTTCTTCCACTCCAATAGTGAACTGTCTCGGCATTTACATACTCCGATGTTTAGGTCGAACCCGCTTAACCCACTACACTATTGGGCCTTTTCGACCATCATGGTAGGTACGACGGACCCGGTCCCGGCAGTCACGTTCAGCAAGGCCACTGAAGAGAGGCGTGTCAGTATGCCCTGCATTTCAGTACCAAACACAAATGGATCGAGGTCCGCTGTAAGATCATGGAAGACAAGCCCCTCAGCGTCATCAAACAAGGGATACGGCTCCTTGTCAAGCTGCACCGCACCCTGTACCACATATGAGCCTTCAATGGCATCAGCAAGCCCCTGTTGCCAATCGTCATCACTCGTGACCCAGCCAATGATAACACCTTTGCCGCCATACTCATCGTTTGGCTTGAGGACTAATCTCTCCCGGTTCTCAGAGACGAAAGGGAGGAGGTCGATCTGCTTTCCCTCGAAACTAGTTTTGCCCTCGGCTACTTTGCGGGTCCACGGGATATGTCGTTTTATAGTTTCGATCTCGTGTGCGTCAAAGAGGTGTCGGTTCGATTCGTCATGCATCAAAGCAAAGCTCATTTTCTTGTGCAGCAGTTTCGCCCGGAAGGTGTTTATCATGCATATCGCCCCAGCTTCGTAGGCTTGGATCGTCGCCCGTGCGGCCTCGGGCTTCTCAAGCAGTTCGCTGGTTAGGACCCGTTTGTAATAAATGTCAATCTGTAGATCCCCGGCGTACAGCTTTCCGCCCCGGAATTCTAGCGTTCGCGGGTCAGCTATAGTCGCAATCATTCCGCGCGCCTCAAAGTGACGCTTGAATAACTCAAACTCGCTGGAGGTTGGCACTCCCTCCCAATCTATTATTGCTATATTCGGCGTCTCCCTCAGGTCCCCACCCCGGTTGGACCGAAACTCA
Organism: Chloroflexia bacterium; assembly: GCA_038246925.1. Lineage (GTDB taxonomy): Bacteria > Chloroflexota > Chloroflexia > QHBQ01 > JADMIH01 > JADMIH01. Next base: position 5,860 of record JBBRVL010000111.1, on the reverse strand, counting down.
CGCCACACATCATCCACTTGTCGAAGGAAGCATGGGGTGGCGTACAACGGCGTAACCTGGTACCCACGCTCACGACACCACCCGGAGAGTGCGGGAAGTTCCAGAAAGACGTCCGCGAGGCTGTCACCATACGCGATTGCGGCAGGCGATTCCGCATTCATCTCGACAAAGCGCCAATCTCTCTCGGACCAAAACGAGTCGAGGCGAGCGCTTGGAGAAGGCTCCTCAAAACCGGGATCTATCAAAGCAAGGCGGCGTTCCTCCGGGGTGAGGTCAAGTTGGTCAAAGAGCGCCTGGTCGAGCATGATGGCACGCCTTAGCTTTATCATCGCACGCGATAGCGTCTCTACTACATCCTTAATGAAGGCATGCTGGGCGGGTGTGACAAAGTGTGGCCTTAAGTAGCGGCTGAACGGCACTCCACCGAAAGTCAAGTAGCGCTCGACACTCAGCTTCTGAAGAAGTTCATGCGAGTCCGCGGCCAACTGACTATTGGCTGCAAGGTAATCATGGAAATCTTCAATCGCCGGGTGCGCGCTCTCTGCCCGCAGCGTAGATTGTCCAGCCGAACTCATGGAGTGGTCTCTCCATTGGGCACAGGCTTCGGGATCGACGGACCTCCACCCGGCGGCATCTGCGCTGCTTCAGGTACGCCGCCTACGCCGCGTTCCGGCTCAGCTTTGGAGGCCGCGCTCTTGGCTTTCTTTGATTGCCGTTCCTCATGCTCCCCACGAACGTCCTCATGCGCGTAATCGGTCCAGTTCTTGACCGGCATTTCCCCAGCAGGTGGCGGTGTTGCGTTTAAGTAACTATCCCACCTGTAGTTGGCGCCGGGCGTGTATCCATTGAGGGCGCGCTCGATAACCAGGTTTGCCATATTCTCTACGACCCACTCGAAGTAGGTAGGTGTAATTGAGTGGTAATCCATATCCGGTGCTGGGTTGAGCCAGTCGATAGCATATGGGATGCCATCTCGAACCGCAAACTCACAGGTATCCATGTCGTAGCCCAAGGCGGACGTGAGCGTTCGGGCGTCGCGCTCGATGCGGGCCTGCAATTCGTCGCCGAAAAAGCCCTCATCGATTACGTAGCGCATGTGGAACGGGTTGCCTGGCTCATACCTTATTACCTTGATATTACTCTGTCCCAGGCAGATGCAGCGTGCATATTTGTCGAACTCGATGCCTTCCTGGAGGATCATTCCAAGCTCGCCCGTCTGATCAAAACACCAGATCAGTTCTTCGATTGAATGAACCTTGTAGACATTTTTCCAGCCGCCGCCAACAAACGGCTTCATGAATGCCGGGAAACCGACATAATCGGTAAGAGATTTCCAATCCAGAGGATACTCCAGATTGCGAAGCGTATCTGCCACCACTCCCTCTACATAAGACTTCTGAGGCAGCACAACCGTTTTCGGCACCGCGACTCCCAGCTTGACCGCCAGGCAGCATTCAATGAACTTGTCGTCGGCACACCACCAGAATGGGTTATTTATCACGACCGTGCCGTCCAGGACAGCTTTTTTCAGAAAGACACGATAGTATGGGATTTCATGAGAGATTCGGTCGACAATTACGGCGTATGGTATCTCGTCGTCCATGCGTGTGCCGCCCAACTTGCACAATTCGGCCCGAACACCCATATCCTTCGAGTTTACGCGATCAATGAACGCCTGTGGGAATGTGTTCTCGCGTCCGACGAGAATGCCTACTACCTTCTCTGCTGCCATATCAATAGTCCTCCTGGTGGCTGTCGAAAATATAGTTTAGCGAATATCAGTGCCCCGGCTGAGTCAGTTCCCTAGAAGTATTTCAGCACCATCATTTTCCACCATGGCCAGTCATGCCAGGCGCCGTCCCAAATATCAAAGTAGTGTGGAACGTCCTTCGCCCACAGCTGGTCGGAGAGCTGCTGGGTCGGACCTCTGCATATATCATCCGCTCCAACCGCCAGAACGATGTCCTGTGCGCGCATACGGGACAAATACCAGTCATCATGCAGATTTGGTATGTAGTCGAGGGGCGAGTTGAAATAGACCTCTGCATCATAGCCCGATTTGGATAGGAACTCCAGAGAATATGCGCCGGACATGGCAACGATTCGCTTTACTATGTCAGGATGTTTGAATGCGAAGTTCACAGAGTGGTAAGCGCCGAAGGATGCGCCTGTCACGTTGAGGTCGCCGTCAACCTGGCTGTTTCGCTCACGAAAAAAAGGAAGTACCTCTTGAATCAGGTACTGTTCGTAGGCGTTGTGATAGAGTGCCCTCTCCCTGGGGTGGACCCCTCGGTTGTACCATGACTCCGAGTCGACGCTATCTACGCATATAATCTGAAGGGAACCGGCGTCGATCCGCTCCGACAAAGTGTTGATTAACGAGAAGTCTTCGTTCTGATAGAAGCGGCCCATCGAGGTGGGAAATGCGATTACGGGACGACCACCCGTGCCGAAAAGAAGAAGCTCCATATCCTTGCCCAGGTTGGAGCTAAACCACTTGTGATACTCGCGCTGCATTGCGTCTTCACCTGTGCGTCGCACAGACTCTGCCGATTTGATAGAAAACCAGCACGCGACGGTAGGCAATTGTAGCACTTTTGCTTTGGCAAGGCAACCCAAGACGCGTTCAGGTACAGGGCAAACGCATCAAAATTAAGCATGGAACTACAATAAAAATGAACCAAGCCAATATTGTCATTCTGAACGAAGTGAAGAATCACTACGGGGGAGTCTGTGCTAAGGGGACTGATTCTTCACTTCGTTCAGAATGACAAGGGAGAGTGGGTTCTGTGGCAGTGTAGCTTTGCTCCGATGACGCCCCATTTAGATGCGTTTGTCCTGCGTTCAGGTATCAACCCATTCCATTAGCTCGTATTGTAGGCCTCTAGGCCAGCTAAGACTGCCGATGGTAGGAGTGCAAACCTGGCATAACTCTTGCTTTTTATTCGCCGTGCCGTCGGGTAAGGCAAAGGCGCCCCCTAATAGATGCAGTTGGAGATTTCATGCCTAAAAAGGAACCAATTATAGTATTCTCTCATCTGCGGTGGGACTTTGTATACCAGAGACCGCAGCATCTCTTGTCGCGCCTGTCGAAACAAAGGCATGTCTATTTCATAGAAGAACCATTACCGAGGAAGAGTAAGATCGCTAAGCTCCGGAGAACAGAACCAGAATATGGAGTGTCAGTGTTTCGGCCCTCCCTGCCTGTCACAGGTATGCGTTTCGGAGACGACCAATTCCCACTCCTGGACTCCATGTTGAAACAACTGGTCGCTGACGAAAAACTAGAGCGATATGTCGTCTGGCTCTACACTCCGATGGCCTTACCCCTGACCCTGGCGCTCGACCCGGCAGCAATAGTCTATGATTGTATGGACGCCCTATCTGCCTTTCGCGACGCGCCTCCTCAGCTTATTGAGCGTGAGGCGCAGTTGTTGGAAGTCGCCGACGTTGTATTCACCGGCGGTCCGAACCTTTACCGCGCTAAGATAGGAAAGCACCCCAACCTTCATTGCTTCAGCAGCAGTGTCGATACAAAGCACTTTGCCTCGGCGCGCCAAACGGAGGAAGCAAAAGACCAGCAGCAAATCCCACATCCCCGTCTCGGCTTCTACGGCGTGATAGATGAGAGAATGGACCTTGAATTACTCGATGCGGTCGCCAAAGCACGCCCAGATTGGCAACTAGTGATGGTTGGCCCAGTGGTTAAGATAAATCCCAAGTCGCTCCCTAAGCGGAAGAACATACATTATATTGGGCAGCGCACCTATTCTGAACTGTCATCATATCTCGCTGGTTGGGATGTCTGCTTGCTACCATTTGCCCTGAACGAATCGACGCGATACATAAGTCCCACCAAAACCCTCGAATACATGGCTGCCGGCCTGCCTATAGTCAGCACGCCAATCACCGATGTTGCCGAGCCATACGGTGATATTGTGCACATTGCAGAAGGGTCCGGTGAGTTTGTTGCCGCCTGCGAACGCGCATTGGCGGCCAGCGGGCGTGAAATCGAGCAAATGAACGAGGCATACAAGAAGATTCTCTCCCAGACCTCGTGGGACAACACGGCGCAGACAATGGCCGACCTCATTGATGCCGTAATCGCGGGCAAGGTCGTCCGTATCCATCAGCCGAAAGCAGAGTCGATCTTGTCCTGAGTCATGACTGGCGGAATCCCTTCCCGCCACAATCTGGATGTGGAAAACTGCATAATTCATCCATTGACACTTAGCATTTCTCGTCTTATACTGTGGTCACTGTAGATGTGTTGAGCGTTTGCAGGAACAGAGATCCGAAGGGACTGCAAAGTCTGTTCGGATTTTCTGTTTTAACTTATAACCGTAGAAGCGTCGCAGTTCCCGCCACCAGTTGATACCGCAAGCTACTCCCGCACAATACGAGGTTTCCAAAATGGCAGACTATTCCAATCTCATTCTCGAAGTAGATGAGATCAACCGGGTGGCATTGATCACTATTAACCGCGCGGACAAGCTAAATGCTCTAAACCGCACGCTCCTCTCCGAGCTAGACCTGGCCCTCGACGAGGTGGCTGACAACAAGGCGATTCGCGCCCTGGTCATAACGGGGGCAGGGAAAAAAGCATTCGTGGCAGGTGCGGACATAAGCGAGATCGCTGCGCTCGAAGGACACGAGGCGGGGGTCGAGTTCGCACGCTTCGGGCAGCGAGTGTTTGCCAAAATAGAGCGCCTCGTTATTCCCGTCATCATGGCGATCAATGGTTATGCACTGGGTGGGGGCTGCGAGCTTGCGCTTAGCGGTGACATTCGTATAGCCGCAGATAACGCGCAAATTGGGCAGCCGGAAGTGAACCTCGGCGTAATTCCGGGCTATGGTGGCACGCAACGCCTGGCACGTATTATTGGACGTGACAGAGCGAAGACCATAATCTTCACCGGAGAGCGGGTAACGGCACCAGATGCGCTGCGCCTCGGCCTGATAGACCGCATCGTCAGTTCGGAGGAGCTACTTGAGGAGGCCCTCAGTCTTGCGAAGAACCTGGCGAACAAAGCCCCTCGCGCACTGGCCCTGGCAAAGATGGCAATCAACGAGGGTATTTCGCTACCACTCGCTGAGGCCATCGAACTGGAGGCGGAGCTATTCGGCCAGGTGGTCGACACCGAAGATCGCATCGAAGGCACAAGGGCGTTCATGGAAAAAAGGCAGCCGCAGTGGTCGGGCCTGTAACTAAAGGAGAGGAAATCTTACTGCCTGGCTTCCGTGTGCGCGACGTGCGCGAAGCCGACCGGGCAGAGGTGCTCGCGCTGACAGCTAACACCTGGGATTTTGGCGACTATATCAAGTGGGTCTTCGATGATTGGCTGAAAGACGAACAAGGTAGATTTATTGCCGCCGAGCATATTGAAACAGGAAAGTTAGCAGCCATCGACAAGATGACTTTCCTCTCACCGGAAGAGGCCTGGTTCGAAGGTTTGCGCGTCACTCCCGAATTCCGTGGTCACGGTCTGGCCTCCCACCTTCAGACTTACATGATTGAACAGGTACGTGGGGCAGGTGTGCGGACTGTGCGGCTCTTGACGAGCACGAGTAACAACGCAGTACAGCGCATGGCCTACCGTGACGGATTCGTGCTCAAGGCAGTGGTCAGCTTCTGGAAGTGGACTGCGGAGGCAGGCCTTCCATCGGATGTTGAAGTGCGTTCTCTGAGACCGGCGTCTCCTGCCGAAGCACCGGGACTTTATGATTGGTGGGTGCACAGTTCGGCATATAGGACAGCTGGATTATGCCACCGAAGCTGGTCATTTAGCGAAACTAATGCCAAAGAGTGGTCGCTGGCAGCCAGTGAGGGTAGATTGTTTGTATTAGGGGATGAAAGTGC
>JBBRVL010000110.1:0-10314 GCA_038246925.1 Chloroflexia bacterium | reverse complement strand
GGCGTGCTGTATCCGGAGTCGGGCCGAGCCTGCTTTCCGCCGATGAACATCTTGGGAGTGCGGTCTATGTTAGGGATCAGGGATTTGGGGTCAGGGATTAGCGCAGCGAGTCTCTCTTTTCTGTGCCCGTTTCCTAATGATTTAGTGTCTGATTCGGCATGCTTGCCGTCCTCACTAACCCCTGACCCCTGATCCCTAATCCCTGCTTCCCACACGGGGCGGATATACTCGTACAGCCCTTCTTTGCCACCTTCACGCCCATAGCCGCTTTCGCGGTAGCCTCCGAAACCGGAGGCAGCGTCAAACAGGTTGGTGCTGTTGATCCAGACCGTACCTGCTTTCAGCTTCGATGCCACGTCGAGGGCGAGGTTGATATTTTCGCTCCAGACCGAGGCGGCCAGGCCGTAGCGCGTGTTGTTGGCGAGTGCCACGGCTTCGGCGGGCGTGCGGAAAGTCATAGATACCAGCACAGGGCCAAATATCTCCATCTGGGCAATTGTGGAGGCGGGCGATACCTCGGTGAAGAGGGTCGGCGGGAAGAAGGAGCCTTCGGTAGGGCAGGCCCACGACGGCTGCCAGAGGGTCGCGCCTTCACTTTGCCCTACTTCCACCAGCCTCTTTATCTCCGCAAGCTGCACCGGGCCGACGATTGCGCCTATATCAACCGCCTTATCTAGTGGGTCGCCGATCCGCAACCTCTCCATGCGAGCGCGCAGCTTCTCTATCAGTCTGTCGGCAATATCCTCTTGCACTAGGAGGCGCGACCCCGCGCAGCATACCTGCCCTTGATTGAACCAGATTGCGTCGACCACTCCCTCTACAACACTATCGAGATCTGAGTCGTCGAATACAATGAAAGGTGATTTGCCACCCAGTTCGAGGGAGAGACGCTTGCCGCTGCCTGCTGTTACCTTGCGTATGTGGCGACCCACGTCGGTCGAGCCTGTAAAGGCTATCTTGGCGATGTCTGGGTGCTCCAGCATCCTATCGCCTACCGCCCCTGCCTCACCCGTGACGATATTGACCACGCCCGGAGGAAGCCTAATCTCCTCGCATATTTCGGCAAAGGCTAGGGCAGTAAGAGGCGTATAACGAGCAGGCTTGAGGACGACTGTGTTGCCCATTGCGATGGCTGGCGCTATCTTCCAGGCGAGCATCAGCATCGGGAAGTTCCACGGGATAATCTGGCCGACCACGCCGAGCGGCTCCATATCCGGTAGTTCGCTCTCCATTAGCTGTGCCCAGCCCGCGTGATAATAGAAGTGGCGGGCCACGAGAGGTATATCGATATCACGGGTCTCGCGTATGGTTTTGCCGTTGTCCATGCTCTCCAGCACGGCGAGGAGGCGTGAGTGCTTCTGCACCTGCCGAGCAATGGCGTAGAGGTAGCGAGCGCGCACATGGCCGGGTGTTTTGCTCCACCCCTCGAAAGCGCGTTTAGCAGCGTCAACAGCGGCATCAACGTCGTCTGACGTGCCCATCGCTACCTTAGCGAGTGGCTTACCGGTGGCGGGGTTGGAGCTGTCGAAGTATTTGCCGCTCGTAGGCTTGCACCACTCTCCATCGATGAAGAGGCCGAATGGCTCGTGCTCCTTTATCCAATCGAGGCCGGGGTTGGCAGCTTCGGGTGCGGGACCCCACTCAAGCGTCTCAAATATCTCTGCTACAGTTGCCATTGTTTTCCTCCGTAGCGGATTGCTACCTGGTCTTATTTATAGTTGCGCTGGTCTGTATTCAAGTAAATCTATTAGTCCGTCGGGATACAGCGGCCCAGCCTCCCCAAACTCATCTAACGACTTCCACACTGCTTTGAACGGAGTGTCATCATCCTCGTGACAATCGAGCCACTCATGTTCATAAAACACCCTGTCAGCGAACTCTGCCTCATACACCAGCACTATCTCGTGCCCTATCTCGCCGTTGTAGGTGAAGATGTTCTCCACAGTGCCGAGGTAGCGTATGTTGGTGATCTCGGCGCCTGCTTCTTCCATCAACTCGCGCTTCAGGGCATCTTGCGCCCTCTCGCTGAACTCAATGCTGCCGCCAAGTGGGCGGTAGAAGGTCTGCTTCTTGAGAGGGTCGCACCCTTCCATTACAAATATCCTGTCGCCCTGCCTGAATACGCCGATGGCGATAGTCCTGATCCTCGGCACTTTGAGCAGGTTTCCAGCAAGTGCCGCCTCGGTCATGAAGCCTTCTGATGGTACTGCTTTGTCTATAGCCATAATCGAGGCTCAATAGTATTGATAAGCAGATCACTATTAGTGTTCATGGGAGGTGTCAGGTGGTAACACCTGGTGAAACTTCACGGGCTCTGCCTTGTCCACATCTTCAACGCGCCACACAACAGGAATACCCTTAAGGGAATTGCTTATAAAGTAGACATACGCATCTTCAATGTACACCCAATTTATATATGTTCTAGTTAGGCGTTGATTTGAGAGGTCAGTCGTCTTACTAGCACCCGCCAGTGACTCTACCAGTTCGTGATCAGGACCCATTATTGTTATTCCAAATGGACCAAGGTTCCATGAGGTTGTCGGTGCCTTGCCCAAAGCCTCCCTGAGTTCAGCATACGCTTTCAGCGGGCCATCTTTTACCTTAGAGGACACGATGGTCAGCCGCCACATGTTTGCCTCAGATGTGTAGAGCCAAAAGAGAGCATCATACTCGTAACCTACAGCAGTAAGGATTTGAGCCAGTTCCTGACCAGCCTCGATCATATCTTGGGTCAGCGGGTCTTTTACCAATACTTCTTCAGCCATGTCAAAACTCCGTTTCTGCGATGTGTGATGGCCAGGTAAAGGTCTTTTGCCACTTGTTCCTCAACATTGGTCTCGTATCGTGCTTCCTCAGACCAATCCTTTACTACTTGCCAATTATCCCCAAAGCCGCTATTTGACTGTTCAGTTGCTCTCAGCGCAGGTTCCAGACCCGCAAGTTTGATCAACGTTTGCAAATTATGAGTGAAAACATCTTTGACTAACTTCCTGTCAGGAAAATCATGGGCTCTAATTTGTCTTGCAATGCATGCCTTGAGGGCACACTCTACTGAATAGCCAGCTAGGTAATATGAGCCTTCATAAAGGTTGGTATCAAGCAGCACTTTGGCTTCTCTGATCCTCAAATTTGCGAGTTGTTGAAAATCTTTACGGTTCATATTGAGGCACGTTGCTAAGGCATCGGGTGCCTGTAGGAGGCCGAATACCTGCCTGTAACGAAGTGCTCCAACTGCCGCTCGATGTCGGTGAGGAGGCCGCTCGCGCCGATGCGGAACAGGCTGGGGCGCATCCAATCGGTGCCAAGCTCTTCTTTCATCAGGATGAGCCAGTCGAGGGCTTGCTTGGCTGTGCGTATGCCGCCTGCGGGTTTGAAGCCTACTTTGTAGCCTGTTCTATCGAGGTATTCGCGGATGGCGCGCACCATTACGGTGCTGACCGGGAGAGTGGCATTGGTTGGCTCTTTGCCGGTAGAGGTCTTGATGAAGTCGGAGCCTGCCATCATGCAGACGATACTCGCCTGGTAGACATTACGCAGGGTGGCAAGCTCTCCCGTCGCCAGGATCGACTTCATGTGGGCTTCGCCGCACGCTTCCCGGTAAGCGCGGACTTCGTTGTAAAGAGAATGCCAGTCGCCGGTGAGCACGTGAGCGCGAGAGATGACGATATCTATCTCTTCAGCACCCTCATCGACCGAAGCGCGTATCTCCTGTATCTTCTGCTCGAATGGACTCTGACCCGCCGGGAAGCCTGTTGACACAGCCGCCACCGGGATACCCGATCCTCGTAGCGACTCCACAGCAGTAGACACGAGGTTGTGGTAGACGCAGACCGCGCCTACCTTGACATTCAGACTCTCGGCGCCAAGCGCCTTGAGCAGGTCTCCGGTGAGAGGGCGTCGGGCCTTAGCACATAGGCGGCGCACGTTGCCGGGGGTATCGTCGCCCGCCAGGGTGGTCAGGTCAATGCAGGTGATGGCACGCAGGAGCCACGCCGCCTGCCATTCTTTTTTGACGGTACGGCGCGTGGAAAGGGTAGAGGCGCGGCGCTCAACGGCGCTCCTATTGATGCGAGTGCCATAAACCCAATCGAGGTCTAGAGGCATACCGGGGTTGCGCTCAAACCTGGGGGTATGTATCGGTGTGGGCAAACGACTGGGTATGGGGCGTGGTTGCTCTACAACCTGGATGTCCGGAGCTTTGCGCGCTTTCAGTTGCGGCTGCTCCGGCTGCGTTGCATCCTCTTCCTGCCGCTCGATTAGCTCAGGCTGCTGGGGTCCCCCGGCGCTCGCTGCCTCTGCAATCTCTTCTGGAGCGTGCGTGCCGTTCTGCTTGTCCGCCGTCTCGCCCCCACCGCCAGCGCGACCCGTTCTACCTAGTGTAGAGGTCATATTGTCGCCCTCCCGCTTTCCAATCTTCTCTTAAGTTTAGTCTCTTCACCTTAAGCATATCATCTGCCAACAATAGCCGCTTGTCAAGATAGCATAAGTTCTATAGTACTATAAAGGTCACTCTAATCATTATTATCCACTACGTTTTGTCCATTGCACCTCTATTGTGATTGTTTGCCGGGAGACGCATGTGCCACTCGCAGCTCCAACTTCTCCAAACACTCCACCGGGACGTTGACACTGCCCAATTCAGCATGGGAGAGGGCGTCGAGGCCGTGGAAGTCGCTGCCCCCGGTGGTGACGAGGTTATGCTTCTTTGCCAGCTTCTTAATAGACGCTATAGTCTCCTCGGTGTAACGCCCGTAATAAGTCTCGATGCCGTCGAGACCGGCTTCTACCAGCCTGGGGAGGACGCGCTCTACATCTTTGACGAAGGTAGGGTGGGCCAGGACCGCCACCCCACCAGCTTGATGCACAAGGTCGATGCACTCTTCTAACGTGAGGTGGGCGCGCTCTACGAAGGCGGGTCTCCCCCTGGAGATGTACTTCTTGAACGCCTCGTCTATAGTGGAGGCATATCCGCCTTCGATAAGTGCCTGGGCCACATGAGGTCTGCCAATTGAGCCGTCACCTGCTATCTCCGCTACCTGTGACCATGTAATGTTTATACCGAGCGCCCGCAGCTTATCGACCATCTTCTTGCCCCTGTTGAGCCGGCCATTCTGCAATTCGCCCAACTTCTCAAGCAGCACAGGGTCTTTATCGTCAAACAGATAGCCGAGCATGTGAACCTCGGTGCCGCCAACCTCAATACCAAACTCCACCCCCGGCACGATACGTATACCGAGCTTCTCAGCTTCGGAGCGAGCCTCATCCAGCCCTTCCACCGTATCGTGGTCGGTTATCGCAAGCACTGTTATGCCTACACTGTGTGCCTTTTGTACGAGTTCACTGGGGGAGAGTGCACCATCCGAGGCAGTGGTATGGCTGTGCAAGTCTATTCTGTTTGCTGCGTTCATGTGCCCAGTATATCACGTGTGATGCGTGAAACGTGAAACGTGAGCTATCAGCCGTCAGCCGTCAGCCATTCGTTACTAACCCCTAATCCCTGATCCCTAACCCCAAAAACACTCGCGTCCTCTGCGCCTCCGCGCCTCTGCGGTGAATAACAATAAACAACTTGGCGGGTTCTTTGCGTCTTGGCGGTTCCGTAATCACGTTTCACGTTTCATGTTTCTCGCGTTTCTCGCGTTAAGCACAAACAGACCGGTAGAGCCGCATCGGGCAGTCTACCGGTCCGCTAATCTTGCCTATTCGGTTGGAAAGGCTCAGCCTGGGGTCTGAGGAAAGTTGCGCTCTTAGATACCGTCGGGCATGGGAGTGCTGGGCACGACGCGCGATTCTACCACCAGGCGAATGGCTGTGCGCTCTTCGTTGGCGATCATCACGTCTATGAAAGCCGGGATGACCACGATATCGATCCCATCGGGCTGTAAATAGTCGCGCGCGATAGCCACAGCCTTTATAGCCTGGTTGGTCGCGCCCGCGCCTATAGCTTGCACATCAGCCCGGCCCTGGTGGCGTATAACGGCTGCTATCGCTCCGGCGACCGCGCTAGGCCGCGAGTGGGCGGATACTTTTAGCACCTCCGTGTCATCGTGTACGACTGCGGGCGGAGTATCCTGAGCGCTGTCGTGTGCCCCATCGTGCATGCCGTTCTGCCCGTCAGTGTAGTCCTCTTCACCTACTTTCAATACCGATGTGTTATCTAACGTGTCCATCCTCTGTGCCCTCCGGTGAATGTGAAGTGTGTTGTGGTGATTGTCCCTTTTCTCCAGGCCCGCCGTGCGAGCATAAGATACAAGTATAAACAACCAGGCTAAGTTGTAACGCCGCGCAGACTGAGACTATAGAAAGTCCCAGCCTGTCACGCTAGTTGTTAGTTGTTAGTTGTTAGTTGTTGGTTGTTGGTTGTTGGTTGTTAGTGACAAGAATGATACTAACAACCAACAACCAACAACTATTTTGCGTATTCGACAGCGCGTGTTTCTCGCACGACCGTTACCTTGATCTGGCCCGGATATTCCAGGCTTTCTTCTATTCTCTTGGCAACGTCCCTTGCGAGTCTCATCGCGCCGATGTCGTCTATCGATTCGGGCTTCACAACCATCCTGACCTCTCGCCCTGCCTGGATTGCGAAACTGCGCTCCACCCCCTCGAATGAGTTAGCTACTGCCTCAAGGGCTTCGAGACGCTTGATATAGTGCTCCACGCTGTCACGCCGTGCTCCAGGGCGTCCACCCGAAAGGGCATCAGCCGCCTGGACGATCCAGGCTTCTATGGTCTCCGGCTCTTCTTCGTTGTGATGCGACGCTATTGCGTGGACGATTTTCTGCGAGCGGCCCAATCGCTTGGCTATTTCCGCTCCGATTAGTGCGTGCGGGCCTTCGACCTCGTGGTCTACGGCCTTACCGATGTCATGCAGCAAGGTTGCTGTCTTGGCTACACCGACATCCGCACCTATTTCCGCGGCGATGGCAGCCGCTATGCGCGATGCCTCTACCACGTGGTGCAGCTGGTTTTGCCCGTAACTGGTTCTGTAAGATAGTCGGCCCAGCAGCTTTATCAGATCAGGGTGCAGACCCTGGACGTTGGCTGCCTCGGCTGCTTTCTCTCCCTCCTCACGCATGTGAGCTTCCACCTCTGCCTTTGCTTTCGCGACGACTTCTTCGACGCGGGCCGGGTGGATTCGGCCGTCAGCAATCAACTTGAGCAAGGCTCTACGGGCCACCTCACGGCGAACCGCGTCGAATGCTGAGAGGGTTATGGCTTCGGGGGTCTCGTCGATGATGATGTCAACCCCTGTCGCCTGTTCGATGGCGCGTATGTTGCGCCCTTCACGGCCAATTATGCGGCCTTTCATTTCGTCATTGGGCAGAGGCACTATGGAAACAGTGATTTCAGGCACGTATTCCGATGCCGCCCTTGCCGCAGCCACCGCCAGCACTTTCTTTATGCGAGTATCGGCCTCTTCCTTTACCTCGGCCTCTATATCGCGGTACCGCCTGTTGGCGTCTATCCTTACTTCATCTTCGATGTCCTGAAGAAGTATGAACTTGGCTTCCTCTGCGGTCATGCCTGCGATGCGCTCCAGTTCTTTGCGCTGCTCTTCTCGCATGTTGCTCAGTTGAGCTTGTGCGACTTCGATCTCGCGCTCCTGGGTTTGAATCGCTTTTTCGCGTTTCTCGACTGCATCGAGCTTGCGGTCCAGGCTCTCCTCTTTCTGCTGGAGCCTGCGCTCCTGGCGCTGCAAGTCGCTGCGCCGTTCGCGGTACTCTGCTTCGATTTCGGAGCGTATCTGGTGAGATTGGTCTTTGGCCTGCAGAATTGCTTCTTTACGCTGGGCTTCCACCTCTCTCAAGGCTACCTGGGACTTCCCCTCGGCAGCCAACACCCGCTCGTCAGACAGTTCTTTTGCTTTTGCGATTGCGCCCTTAGACGATATTAACGCGACTACAGCAACGGCCCCACCGATTATGGCGGCAACCGCTGCCACGAGCCACGGTAATAACTCTGGCATATTACACCTCCGTATTCTGTTTTTAAGGTACGCCTGTGCGACGTTATGTTGGATCGCTCTTCCAAGTTGACCCGTCGAAACGAGCCTACCCGGATAAGCCTTTTGCGATAGGAGACAGGTGAGCAGTACGCTCGTTACCCGCTTCGTCTTGCTCCAGGCCCACGCTATATCACAGCTTGGCTGTTATTATAACATATTTGAACCCTATCATATAGCCTAACCATGGGGCTGTCAACCCTCTCATCTGAAAGCGGCTGTAATAGACGATTATTGTGCGGAGTGATTGCTCATTTGACCACGAAAATAGAGGGTTAATTATGAAGCGGCTATAGACACCGCCTTGAACTTCTGCTAGTATGTAAGCAAATTGAACATCTAAAGCGGACATATCACGCTAGTTGTTAGTTGTTAGTTGTTAGTTGTTGGTTGTTGGTTGTTAGTGACAAGGATGATACTAACAACCAACAACCAACAACTATTAATACAGTCCGTGCCAACTCCCTCTTATATAGACGGAGCAATCCGCCTTACCATCTTACTAAAGCCTTCCCGCCGAAAACGGCTATATGGAGGTCATGCATGGAAACGCTGGCGACCCTTCTTCAACAAACGGTTGAGCAGTACAACTCTACGCCTGCCCTCATGTATAAGCCTGGCAAGGAGACTGAGATATGGAGCTACACCCGTCTTAATGAGCGTGCTAACAGGGCCGCACTATGGCTGAGGGAACATGGTGTGGGAAAGGGCGACCGCATCATTATATGGTCGCCGAATAACCCATCGTGGGTGGCAGCCTACTTCGGGGCTTTACGTCTGGGGGCCGTGGTTGTGCCGTTGGACGTGCGCAGCAGCATAGAGTTTGCGGGGCGCGTAGCAACCCAGACCGAACCTAAGTTGGTGCTTGCATCGAAAGCGACCTCCCCCTCGTGGGACTATCCCGCGCCCTCCTTTATGCTCGAAGAGATCGCCTCGCTTCCGGAGAGTGACGAACGAATTGATGGCCGGGACATCGCCCTGGACGACACAGCAGTCCTCATGTTCACCTCCGGCACAACAGGCTCGCCCAAAGGGGTCATTCTGACCCATCGCAACATAATGTCCAACGTCGAAGCCGTCGATAAGCTGGTGCCCGACATCGAGTATTTCAGGCTCGTGTCACTGCTCCCCTTGAGCCACATGTTCGAGCAAACTATCGGCCTTGTGCTGGCTCTCAAGCGCGGCGGCAGTGTCTACTACGTTTCGACCCTCATACCCGCGAAGATATTTGAGGCGTTCAAAGAGCAAGGCACTACGGCGATGCTGCTCGTGCCCCAGGCGCTGCAACTCTTCATGTCGTCTATCGAGCGGGAGGTGGAGAAACAGGGCAAGGAGAAACAATGGCGTCGCCTCGGGCAAATAGCCAGGTTTTTGCCTTATAAAATGCGTCGCCTCCTCTTCCGACCGGTCTATGAGAAGCTGGGGGGCAAACTTGAGTTTATGGTGTCGGGCGGCGCGCCTCTACCCCCCGACCTCTTCCGCAAGTGGGACCTACTTGGCATCCCGGTCATGCAGGGCTACGGGGCTACCGAGGCCGCCCCCTGCATCAGCGTAACCAGCATCAAAGAACGCAACCCTTACACGGTCGGCAGGGCCGTGATGGACATGCAGATAAAACTGGCGGAGGATGGCGAAATACTGATAAAGGGGCCGAATATCACCCCCGGTTACTGGCGCAATCCAGAGGCCACCGAGCAGGCTTTCGAGGACGGTTGGTACAAGACCGGCGACCTGGGTGTCTTCGAGAAGAACGGCCACCTACGCATCCAGGGCCGCAAGAAAGACCTCATCGTGCTGCCTAACGGCCAAAACGTCTACCCACAGGACGTAGAGCAGGAGCTAATGCTCGTGCCGGGCGTGGCCGATGCCGTGGTCGTGGGCCTGCCGGTCGAAGATGGTGCACAGGTATACGCAGTACTCATCGCAAAAGAAGGGACGCAGCTAGACCCCGATGCTGCTGTACGACAAGCCAATTCACGACTGGCTCCTCACCAATATATCCGGGGCGTGACTGTATGGCCCGACAAAGATTTCCCGCGCACCCACACCCTGAAGGTAAAAAAGAACGAAGTCCTTGCCGCCATCGTTGCCATGCGGGCCGCTCAAAAGGAGCCTGTACTCGCAGGCTCGAAGTAAGTTGAGAGGGGAAACAAATGGATACACCCATCGATGAAATCGGCTACATCCATCCTACTATCATGCCGCCGCCCGCAGAGGCGAGTGAAGCGCTCGTAAGCGATAGTACGGGCAACTTCCAGGCTGGCAAGGCTGTCAATTACAGTGTGGCTAATATCGGGGCAAGCATGGTG
>JBBRVL010000109.1:0-10475 GCA_038246925.1 Chloroflexia bacterium | reverse complement strand
TTCGTTGGGGCCGGCCCCCGTGCTGGCCCTTCGACGTTGGACGCCTCCTGCGGCGACGAGGGCCGGCACGGGGGCCTGCCCCTACGAGAGAATGATTAAACCCTGCCTCTTTCCTACGTAGCTCTACTTGGTGGGCTGATGATCGCAGGAACAAACATGATGGTCGTAGCGTTCCCAAGTGGTAATATAGTTATGGACCCTACTTTGGGAGGGTGGAAGATGAATAGGCTTCGGATATATGGTGTATTAATAACTACATTATTGATGCTCAATGCATGTAGTTCTTCCGATGTGCCGTCGCAACCTGTGCCAGACCCGACTCCCACGAACACAGCAACCCCGCTCGCTTCAACGATAGGCTATCACTACACGGGAGGCATCGCGGGCCTTCGCAAGGAAATGACCATCGCGCCCGGAGGCATTACTACTCTCTACGACAGAGGCAAAATCGCGGGCACTCTCAAGCTCTCGCCGGAGCGGATGGCAAACTTGGTGAGGTTGTTCGAGGAGGCCGACTTCTACAATTTGAAGGAGAATTACGAAGACAAGGACTACATAATAGCCGATGATACTTACTCTACCCTCACTCTCACGCAGGGTGACCGCACCAAGTCGGTAACTGTCGCCATGGCACGAGGAAGTGATCTGGCCCCCATGGAGTTGATGGAGATCGTCTCGGAACTGTCAAAGATGGCGTGGGAGATCGAAAAGAGCGCGACGCCCTCACCCTGAATTTCGCCTTTTCGTTGGCCCGCCCACGGGTCCCGAGAGGGAAGATAGGAGGCGCATGGACGGAACGTTTCAGGTATGAAGCGGCAAGCATGGCCGGCACCTGGCTTATGGCTCGCGCCTTTTGCCTGGCTGCTTGCTCTCCTGGGCACTCTGTTGCTTGGGGATGAGACCACACGCGGCGCGGGTATAGCGCTCATCTTGTTGGCGTCCGTTCTGATTGTAATCAAGTACAGGCACATCACTTTCCCGCCTTACTTTGCCCCCGCCGAGATTACTCAGCAGGTATTGCCTCCGAAGCCTGAGAAGGCGAAGCACCGTGCACTGGTTACGGCGGGCATAGCCGCATCAACTATACTGGCGCTGGCGGCGAACATCCGCTTTCTTGCTTCCCCAACTGATACGTTCGGGGCGGCGGGTTTCCTGTGGCTCGGGGGCATCGGGTTGTTTGTCGTTTCCTGCCTAGCATGGTCACGTCTTTCCGGTTACGTGAATGTGCCTCAACCAGAGCGTTGGCCCGCATGGGAAAAGGTAGCCTTTGGGGGGCTGGCGCTGCTTGCAGCAATCCTGAGGCTGTGGGACTTGAATAACTTCCCCTACAACATCTTTGGCGATGAGATCACCGCAGGGCGAATCGCTATCGACTCCTATGTCGGGCAGCCCGGACCATCAATCTTCAGCCTGCTGTGGGAGAACGTCGACCTCCCGGCACTGTGGTTCCTGACGATAGCGAAATCGCTGGAACTAGGCAGCTTCACTCTCTGGTCGCTCCGGCTCCCGGCCGCCTTGGTCGGGGCTGCAACTGCCGTCCCGCTCTACGGCTTCGTTCGACTGGGCTGGGGGCGCGGCGCGGCGCTCCCTGCTACAGCAATTTATGCCTTCAGCACGGTGGCCCTTCACTACAGCCGGGTCAACCTGATCAACATAGTAACTGCCTTCTTCTGGTCCGCTTGCTTCCTGTTCCTGCTGCTGGGGCTGCGCTCCCGCCGTCCGCTCGATTGGGCGCTGGCGGGTCTGGCCGGTGGCGTTAGTGAGTATGGGTATCACGCCACCCGCCTCTTGCCTTTTATTTTGCTTGCCTTCTTTAGTTACCTTGTGCTGACTAATCGGCGTGAGGCGCGGTATTACCTGGGCCGTTGCGGGTTGGTGGCGCTTGGTTACTTCATAGGCTTTGGGCCGCTCTTTGCGCGCTATGCCCTCAATCCGGGCCTGTATACGGGTCGAGCGGGGGGTCAGTTGATCTGGGACCACGTTCCGGTGAACTGGGAAGACCTGCAGAATATGGTCGCCACCCTATGGCCGATCATGTCGGAAAATCTGTTGAGCATAAGCGCTCATAGCTCGCAGGACGTGATATATTTTGCGCCGCTTCTGCTGCCTGCCGAGGCGGCGCTTCTGGCGTTAGGCGTAGTGCTGCTCGTCTGGCATTGGAGGCAACCCGCGGCATTCCTGGTAGTCCTGACAGCTACTGGTGTGGTGCTGACGGGGGGTACTCTCGTGCTCTACAGCGTTCCGCCCTACTTCGGTCATTGGGTCCCCGCGCTGCCTGCCTTTTACGTTGCTATGTCGGTGCCACTGGGCGCATGGCTAGGTGAGGCGACAACCAGGCTGCGGGGGAGGTTGAAGTGGATTCCGGCTATGATGGTGGCTGCCGTCTTGTTTGCTCTGGGGTGCATCAACATCAACTTTTACTTCCGTGACTATTATGCCAATCCCGACACGCTGAGGGACCCGGCTTACAGGAACGCGCAGATGAGGCTGGAGACCCGAACTTCTCAAGCCCGCTACCAGGCGGAGCTTGGCTCCGAATATGTAGTGCGTATTCTGGGAGAGGAATACTACCTGTACAACCCCGACGTGCCCTACCTCGCGGCTGGCCAGGACTACATGCCTCTGGCAGATCCCGGCAGCCAGCTACCGGTAGCACGGCAGCCGGACAAAGGGCTGGTGTTCCTCTTCATGCCCGGTGGCGAGCAGTATCGCCAACTCGTGCGAAGCACGCACCCCGGCGGCAAGGAAGGCGAGATAAGCAGCCGCACGGGTAGACACCTCTTCTACACGTATATTCTGCGACCCGAGCCATAGAAGCCCCCAATACAAATCGGCTATTCGGAGTAAGTATTCAGACTTGGGGTAGAGACAATAGAATGTAGGGGCGGACCCGTGTGTCCGCCCTGTGTGCCTAATGACCAGCTTTGAGGCTACCGAACAGGGCGGACACACGCCCCCCCGCTACGCTCATGCCCCTACACCAACCTCATTCTGAACACTTACTATTCGGAAGTAGTTTGCCTTTTGCAAGGCTTCAAGTATACTCAAGAAGTTATCGACCACCGACCACCAGTCCGCAACTATGTCGCTACAAACCTACCTCGCCGCCGTACCTAAGGCGGAACTTCACGTTCACCTCGAAGGCTCTATACGCCCTGAGACTTTGCTGACCCTCGCCCGGCGCAACAGGATTGAATTGCCTGTAAGCAGCGTCGAGGAGATCAGGGAGTGGTTCACCTTCCGCGACTTCGACCATTTCATCGAGATGTACGGAGTGATATCGAGATGCTTGAAGAGTGCGGAAGACTTCGAGCTAATCGCCTACGAGTTCGGCGCGGAAATGGCCCGGCAGAACACGAGATACGCCGAAGTAACTTTCAGCCCTGCCTTCCACCATCACCAGGGAATAGCTGACACCACTTACCTAGACGGCCTTATGCGGGGCAGAAAGCGCGCTCAGAGCGACTTTGGCGTCGAGATTTCGTGGGTCTTCGACATCATACGAAGCGTGAGCGACCCGGCAAGGAACAAGCTCTATTCCGACTATACGACGAGCGTGGCCATAGAGAACATGGCGAACGGTGTGGTTGCGCTCGGCCTGGGGGGAGGCGAGGTAGGTTACCCGCCGGAGATGTTCGAGCCGTACTTCAATCGCGGAAGGGCAGCGGGCCTCCGCAGCGACCCCCACGCCGGGGAGGTAGTTGGGCCGGAGAGTGCGTGGGGGGCCATTCGCGCCCTGGGAGCCGACCGTATCGGTCACGGCGTGCGCTCGATTGAAGACCCTTCGCTGGTCAAGTACCTGGCCGAGCACCGAATCCCGTTGGAGGTGAACCCCACGAGCAACATATGCCTGGGCGTCTATCCGAGCCTGGACCAGCACCCCTTCCGTCACCTCTATGAGCAAGGTGTTATAGTCACTATCAACTCCGACGACCCTCCTCTCTTCAACACCACCCTCAATGACGAAGTGGCGCTGCTCGATAGCGCATTCAACTTCGACATAGAGACAATAGACAACATCCTCCTCAACGCAGTGCGCCACAGCTTCCTCCCGGCCGACCGCAAAGCAACCCTCGAAGCCGAGTTCCGGCAGGAGATGGACAGCATGAAGTCAACGGAGCGATGAGTGATGACAATAATTCGCTATGCTATACTGATCAATCGAAGGAGGCTCTCACTCTATGGTATTAGCTTTGTCACCGACATCAGAACGAGATGCACTATTTGGACGCTTCGCGTCCAGAATTGAGGTTAATCGGAACTTTGACAGAACACTTGTCAGTTACCAAGCGGACAAGGAAGTCCCGTTTTACGGGTGGTTTAAGTACCGTGAGGGATTTACATCTCGTCTCGTCCAGTATCTGCTAAAGGAAGTTCATACTGAGCCTGGTATACTGCTCGATCCATTCGCAGGGTCCGGTACGGCGTTGTTTGCGGCGTCTGAGTTAGGCTGGGCAACTTGTGGTATCGATGTGTTGCCGGTAGGCATCTACGCTATTCAAGCACGTATAGCTGCTGAGAGAGCCGATCCTGCGTTGTTCGCTTCAGTAGTGGAAGAACTGAAATCCCAAGACTTCAGTCGGTTCTATGATGATGCCTTCAGCCTTCAGCACATAGCTATTACAAAAGGGGCATTTCCAGCAACCGAGGAAAGGAATCTTGTTGGGTACATAGCATATTGCAACAAGAACATCCTTGATGAAGACGTTCAGCGATTAGCTTTGTATGCCAGCTTCTGCATTCTGGAGGATATTAGCTTCACACGTAAAGACGGCCAATACCTAAGATGGGATACCCGATCAGGAAGATCCCAAGGAAAAGAGCCATTCAACAAAGGCCCGATCCTTTCGTTTACGGTCGCGATACAAATAAAACTGGATCAAATGGTATGTGACATCTTACGTATGCCTAGAAATGTCCCTTCTGGACAAGCCCAGTTCAATTTTGGAAATGTTGAGAGGGCAGACACAGGGGTCCGCCCCTACGACGGCCCTATACCTCAAGCGATATTAGGGTCATGCCTGGAGGTTTTGCCGACGATACCAGATCAAAGCATAGATACTATCCTGACTTCACCGCCCTATTGCAATCGGTATGATTACACCCGGACTTACGCCCTAGAATTAGTCTATCTCGGAGCCAATCACGAAGAAGTAAGTAAATTGCGTCAGGCTATGCTTTCATGTACCGTCGAAAATAAAACTAAACAGGAACAACTTAGATTAATGTACGCCAATCTTGGCCGCGAAGCTCAATACCACCTCATTAACGACGTGTTTAATAACCAACTAGCATTACATGAAGTCTTGTCGATTCTGGACAACTATAGGGCAACGAACCAGCTCAACAACCCACATATAGCTCGTATGGTGCGCAACTACTTCTACGAGATGTGCTTCGTTATTTTTGAGATGTCTCGCGCCCTCGCTCCGGGCGGTCACGTTATCATGGTGAACGACAATGTTCGCTACGCTGGAGAAGAGGTGCCGGTAGATACTATCCTATCGAGCGTAGCCGAGGCATTTGGGTTAGCAACCGAGAAGATTTGGACGCTGGCACGCGGCAAAGGGAACAGTAGTCAGCAGATGGGTGCGCATGGACGCTCGGAATTGCGGAAGTGTGTCTACGTCTGGAGGAAACCATCTGATGGCGGATAAGTACTCGTTGGAACAAGAGGCCCAGCGATTAAACTATCAGCTTCGATCTACATTCTTTTATCGTAAGCTGGTGGAGTACAAGACCCTGACTTTCCCGGTACGCGTGGCAGAGTTATTCCCGCACGAGGATTTGTACGATTGGAGTAAACGTTCAGAATGGGGGATAGGTGAAGATGCGTTCACCTATGTTGGTGGCACCAACCTGAATTACTTACAGGTCTTCTGCCACCCTAAAGTCTTACGTGAACATCAAGAGTTGCTCGCATATTATCGTAATATTGCTGCGCTACCTCAAAAGGCAGTAGGGAAATTAGTTGGCATACATCCGAAGAAATTTGAAGATACGTCAATACCCGAACGCATCCTAAACGAAGTACAGGCGCTAACGTTCGCCAGGCTATTCAATGAGCATATCACGCTCATATTCGATAGCTCAGTTTTGTCTCTCAGTCCTCAAGATTTAGAAGGGCTTCTACTCGCATCTACCGGAGCGCAAATAGATGGCTCATGGCGAAACAAAATAGGAGAAGAAGCGGAAAGAGTGGTTCGGCTTCTCCTTATCAAAGAAGCAATCAAGCGCAAAATCGTCCACGCCTTGCTCAAACGTGAGAAGTTAGAGATCGTACCATTTGACGAAAAACGAGTAGACGATCTGCTGGGCGAAATAGATACGTTTAGAGGTATGATGTTGACCAACAAAACGTCTATCATCTTTTCTAGCGAGCCTGATGTCTCATTAATAGCCCAAGATGGCACAACTATAGCCGTAATCGAGGTAAAGGGTGGCACTGACTCCGCAGGAGCCTTGGAGAGGTATGGCGCGGCAAAGAAGTCTTTTGAGAAAACCCTACACGTGAGTCCGAAAGCCAAAACCATATTTATCTCGAACTCTCTTACTGCGGAAGTGAAGGAGCGCCTTCGAAGAGACCAAAGCGTAACAAAGTACTTCAATCTTGTTGAAGTGCTACATGCCTCGGAAACATCGGAACAGTGCCTGGACTATATTTTCAACCTATTGGCGCAAAGCAAGTAGAGTTTAGACGTGTGCATTCCCCCACGCTCAGACGACGCACTCTCACCATCGAGGGAGATAAACGAAGCAATCCTTGCCGCCGTCTGGAACGAGCAGTCGCCGCTACGGGGGCCGATGTGGGATTGCGAGGGGAACCCGGTTGCGGTGGTCTATCGGGGGAGGTGGACGGCAGGGAGCGGGCCAGACTTCGAGGGGGCTATGCTCTCGCTTGGAGAGGGTGGGAAACTGGTCACAGGTTCGGTGGAGATGCATTTGAAGTGCGCCGATTGGTGGGCACACGGGCACGATACCGACCCGAAGTACAACAGTGTCGCGCTCCATGTAGTTCTGTGGCCCCAGGCTGTGCGCCCTGTCACCCGCGCTGATGGGGTACAGGTCCCGACGCTCGTGCTGGCCGACTATATCACCATGCCCTCCGATGAGCTACTGGAGAAGGTCGCGCCTCTCGTGCCGAACCTGGGCACCCTTTCCGAAGAACCTTGCTGGCAGCGCACCCAGGAGTGGCCCCTCGAACGACTGCTGGAGGAGATTGAGAAGGCGGGTGACGCTCGCTTGCTCTCGAAGGCAACGCTCATGGAAGCCGATCTTGAGGCATTCGGCTCGGCTGACGAGGTCTTCTATCGAGGGCTGATGGACGCGCTTGGCTATTCGTCCAATCGTGAGCCGATGCGTGCACTGGCTACGGCCCTTCCTCTCAGCCAGCTCCTTATGCTGCCGTTGAGCAAGGACGAGACCGAGCGTGCAACCCTCTTTGAGAGCGTGCTGTTGGGTGCGGCTGGGTTCTTGCCTTCCCAAAGGCCTGATGTGGGTGAGCTTGATTGGATTTCATCTCAGTACGCGGAGGAAGTCGAACGGCTGTGGATTACTTACGCCCCTATGATCGGATTGTTTGAAGTTGAACCATTGGCGCATGGCTGGGAGACGAACAGGGTCAGGCCCGCCAACTCGCCGCCACGACGACTGGCAGCGGCGGCACGATTGTTAGCGCGGCTCCTGTGGCAGCAAGGGGGTATGCTTGGCCCATTCCTCGGCAGGCAAGCATATAAGAAATACGATAATCTCATCAGGGAATGGACGGGAGTCCTCACGGTAGAAGGTGACGGTTACTGGGCTTCCCACGCTGATTTCGGGCGTGCGCTGGGCAAAGACACGGTGGAGGATATGGCGCTGGTAGGCAGTTCACGCGCCTCCGATATAGTGGTGAACATACTACTGCCGCTCCTCATCGCACATGCCGACCGTAAGGGAGATGAGACGATACGGAAACGTGCCCTCGCCGTGTATGCCGCATTCCCCAGGCTCTCTGAGAACAAAGTCACACGCGCCATGGCCGACGAAGCGCTCGGACCGCGCAAGAAGGGAGCTATTACCGGGGCGAGGGGACAGCAGGGACTTATCCATCTGTACCGCCTCTACTGTGAGGCTCGGCGGTGCTATGAATGTCCCGTATCGGGGCTGAAACGTGGTAAAGATTGAGGCTCGGTAGACCGCGTGGCATAATTCCGGTTAGTACTAACGGAGCAATTCGCTAGGAAAAGGGTACGATTGGCGTATTAGTACTTTTTGGGCTAGAATATAGGCAACAACAACCTATCGGGCTGCGTGATAATTTTTACGTGCGGTGAATTGTACGTCGAAAGTAATACACATTTCCACAACGACGAACAGCCGAGGCGTAGCAGAAGGTCGAAACAGGTAGAGAAGAGGTAATCTATGCCAGTGTCCTCAGCCGTAAGTTCGCAATCGGCGGTAGTTCTAATTATAGACCCCGAGCCGGAGAACCAGCGCACGATGCGCGACCGCCTGATGCGTCTCGGTTACACGGCGCGCTCTACGGACGACTTTGAGTCGGCCACCGCGATATTGGAAGCGACCCCTCCCGACGTTGTGATGATCACAGGCATATCGGGTTCCGCCCAGGAGGTTGACACCCTACAGCCCCAACTCAACAGGTGGGGCATCCCGGTTGTGAACCTATCGATAGATGCAAATGGGGCCGCCACGAAGATGAGTCCAGGTTCTCTTCCCACGCTCAGCGATGCCGAGCTGAAGATGAGGCTTGACGCGGCGCTTCAGTCACGCAAGCTACACGAAACGCTGGCGATGGAGAATGCCCGCCTTGCCGCCGAGCGCCTGTATGACCCGCTCACCGGCCTTTTCAACCGGCGCTACATGATGATACGCGTCGAGGAAGAGATCAAGCGCTCGTCGCGTCGAGGGTATGCTCTTTCGTGCCTCCTGCTCGACGTGGACAAGTTCGATGATGTGAATGAGACCTGGGGCCACCCGGTAGGTGATAGCGTGCTGCGCGATATGGCTCATATCGTGACGCGTACCCTGCGCGGCAGCGACATCGTGGCTCGCTACCGAGATGACCAGTTTATCGGTCTGCTGACCGACACCGATGCATCAGGCGCACAGGTCGCCGCCAATCGCCTCCGCGATGAGGTAGCAGCCCACGACTTTCTCAACGCTGCCTCCAGCGTGCCTATCAAGCTGACGGCGTCTGTAGGCATCGCGTACTGGATGCCGAGTACCAAGCCGGGAGAAGGCACCTGGGAACCACAGCTTATCGCTCTGGCCGAGCGCGCCCTCAAAGCGGCCAAGCTCTCTGGCCAGAACAGGCTCGTGATGCTGCAAGCGGCGTGACGAGTTGTTAGTTGATGAGCGTAGCGAATTATTGTTAGCAAAATAAGGGCACAATTGGTAGAAAGAGGCGGGTCGTTCAGGCGGCCTGCTTTTTATTTGGCCGGGAGTTTGCCTCTTGCCTAATCCATACGCGCTAACAAAGCGTGATATTAGAACTCATTACAAAGTAGAGCTATGCATATAGAAAAGATAAGAGTTAGAGTTGTCATTCTGAACGAAGTGAAGAATCACAAAGGGTGAGTCTGTAATGAGGAGACTGATTCTTCACTTCGTTCAGAATGACAATACTGGCTTGGTACACCTTGTACAATCTTGAGATGAATTCTACACGGCCTACGGGGCTGTCGCGTTACCTAGCAAACTAACGAGGAACTTATACATGCCGAACAAATCAAATAACCTTAGGTTCGTAGGGTTGGGGGCGCTAACTTCTCTATTCGCGGCTGCCACATTTGCGGGATTCAAAGCGTTGGAAGCGCCGGAGCGCGTTCCTTCAGTTGATGCGCTTGAAGAATCACCGCCAGGTGGGGGCGAGTGGCCCTTTGTGTCGGTAATCGTGCCCGCGCGCAATGAAGAGCGGAACCTACCGCGCCTGCTTCCTTCACTACTCTCGCAGAAGTACCCTGCTTATGAGGTTATAGTAGTCGATGACAAATCTGAGGATGACACGCCCTTCATCCTGGCCGAATGGACTGCCCGCGATGAGCGGCTGAAGGTTGTCAGCGGTGTTGAGTTGCCTCGCGATGAGGGTTGGCTTGGCAAACCGCACGCTATGCGCCAGGGAGCAGAGCAGGCGAAAGGTGACTGGCTCCTGTTCACTGATGCCGATACGGTCCATAGTCCGGTTTCTATCTCGTCGTCCGTTGCCTATGCGCTGTCACACGATGCCGATCTCTTCACTATATTCCCATTCTACGAGTTGGGTACTCCCTCCGAGCGTATTATTATGCCGGTTGCCTTCCAGGGTATTATGAACCTTTACCCTGCATATAAGGTAAACGACCCGCGCAGCCCGGCGGCAATCGCCAACGGCCAGTACCTTCTCATCAGGCGGAGCGTATATGATGCCGTTGGCGGTATGGAAAGCGTAAAGAGCCGGATTGTGGAGGACATGGAGTTCGCAAAGGTTGTAAAGA
>JBBRVL010000108.1:0-10486 GCA_038246925.1 Chloroflexia bacterium | reverse complement strand
TAGGCGTCTTTGCGTATGCCGGTCACCTGCCACGATACCTCCATGCCAGGCGAACCGCCCGCTATACTGAAGCGGTTGTTCTCCACCTTTTTTGAGATATAGAGGTTGGGGCCGGGCGCGCCGACCGCCGTGAGTTGGTAGCGGAACTCCTTATTGAGCGCGCCGAACCACTCCGGCATCACCACCGTAGCCTCACCCTTCGCATCGAGGGTGGCGTTGCCGTTGTAGATGTTCATCATGTCGGGGCTTTCGACGAAGGAGTGGTACAGGTACTTGTTGGCGGGGTCGAGCGGGTGGTCAATCTTGAATGAGCCGCCGCCTTTGGAGAGGTTGCCGGTGACGTTTACATCGCCCTGGACGTTTACATCGCCCTGGAAGTAACCTGCCCACGCCCCGCCTTGGCCATACACGCCGATGCCATTGCCACTATAGCCGTGTATACCCTCCGAGTTCTCCCCACCATTCGCATAACCAAATACACCAATACCGAGCTCGTGGAGGGACACGGATCTTAGGGGAACGTTCTCCTCGCTCCGAATGTCAACCGGCATTTGATTTTCTCCGCCAAACTGCACGGAACTGGTAGTGCTTGTGATCGCTACCCCCGGCCTCAAGCCCATCGCATACGGGGCGGGGGATACTGCCTGGCGTGGTGAGAGGGTGGTGAAGCTCCCACTTCTCGTGGGGCGCACGGCTACTTCTAGGTAGCGCGCTTGCCCTTCAAATGCGGTCGAACCAAAGTCCAGGCTGACTGTGACCAGCCCTTCGCTCACCGTCTGGTTGGCTCTGGTGATAGTCTGCCCTACCTGTGTACCCCCGGTAAGTGCGTCGAACAGCTTGAATTCAAAATCGTACTGCCCGTTGGCTGGGTTAGGCCCGTCTTTGAGGCGGCCCTGGTAGGTGAAGCTTGTCCCCACAGGTACGAGAGGCTCGCTGCTCTGCTGGAACTGCTGGGCCTGTAACACCATGCTGCTGTGCTCTGTCTGACCTGCGCCACCCACTTTCGCGGCGGCGTCGCCCCCGGCCGCCAGGCTGCCGACCAGGAAGGCGGCTGCGATGGCGAGCAGGGTCGTGACAATCTTGCGGCCTACTACCTTGTTCGTCTTGTTCGTCTTGTTCGTCTTGTTCGTCTTGTTCATGGCTTTTTCCCCTTCATCGTCGGTGCTTGCTATTGCGTCGGTTGTCGCCCCACCAGGGTCTAGGGTCGGGCTGGCGTCTGATGCTTCTCCTGCATTTCCTGCATCTTCTGACTTTCTTCGTAGTCAATACCCTTGCTCTCAGGCTGGCCGTGCTCTTCGGGGTGGAGGTACTTCCCTCTGTCTTTGCCCTTGTCTTCCTCGACCGGGATGCGGTTTGCCTCCGCATAGGCATCTTTGCGTATGCCTGTCACCTGCCACGATACCTTGACGTTAGGCTTGTCGGTGCGGATGGTGAAGCGGTTGGCGTTTATCTCACTTGCCACGATAGCCTGGGCGAACTGGCCCATGACCGTCAGTTGGTAACGGAAGTCTTTGTTGAGGGCCTCGAAGTAGTCGGGCAACACCACCACAGCCTCACCCTTTGCGTCGGTGGTGGCGTTGCCGTTGTAGATGTTCATCATGTCGGGGCTTTCGACGAAGGAGTGGTACAGGTACTTGTTGGCTGGGTCGAGGGGGTGGTCTATCTTGAAGGAGCCGCCGCCTTTGGAGAGGTTGCCGGTGACATCTACATCTCCTGCAAAGTAGCCTGCAATACCGAAAGTACTAATGCCATACACGCCAATACCGTCGGAGCTAATGCCATACACGCCAGCACTTTGGGGGCTGTCGCCAAAGCTGTAGCCACGCACCCCACCGCCGAGATTGGAGAAGCCGACAACGCCCGCTGCATTATCCCCAAAGTCGGCAATGCCAACTACGCCCGCACTATTAAAAGCTGTGGACTCAGCTCTTATGGCGGGGCCAGTCGAGCTCCGAGCCCTCACCGCACCATTATTTACGAACTGCACAGAACTGGAAGTGTCTGTGATAACTGTCCCTGGCCTCAAACCCATCGCATATGGGGCGGGGGATACTGCCTGGCGTGGTGAGAGGGTGGTGAAATTGCCTCCACCTGCCGGGCGCACCGCTACCAGGAGGTAGCGCGCTTGCCCCTGGAATGCGGTCAAACCAAAGTCCAGGCTGACCGTGACCAATCCCTCGCTCACCGTTTGGTTGGCTCTGGTGATAGTCTGCCCTATCTGCGTACCAAAGATAAGTGCATCGAACAGCTTGAACTCGAAGTCGTACTGCCCGTTGGCGGGGTTAGGCCCGTCCTTGAGGCGGCCCTGGTAGGTGAAGCTGGAGTCCACAGGCACTAGAGGCTCACTTCTCGGCTGGAACTGTTGAGCCTGTAACACCAGGTTGCTCTGCTCTGCCTTACCTGCGCCACTTACCTTAGCGGTGGCATCGCCCGTAGCCGCCAGGCTGCCCACCAGGAAGGCGGCTGCGATGGCGAGCATGGTCGGGATTATCTTGGGGTGGATAGGGTTATTCATGGTTTAGTCTCCTCTCGTTCTCCTTGTCGGTTACAGGTATCTCCAGGGTCTGTAGCAGGAACGACATCATCGCTTCCCAGTCGTGAAAATAAAGGGTTTCGCCACCTACCACGTGCTGAATCTTGCCGCGCCATTCCACGCGGCCCTCATCCAATCCTTCAGGCCAAACCCTCAATGTAAATAGCTGCGAGCGTTTGTCGCCCTGGCGCAGAATCATGTACTTCCCCTCCTCCAAATGTGGTTATGCGAGGAAGTATAGAGTGGGTAGCGTTTCTAAAGCGTTTGATTTTGGGGACTTTAGCAATGAATATATGTATTACGACAATGGAAGAGCCGCCCTAGGCGGCTCTTTAGTCAAGAGAATGGGGGGTGGGGGCGTAAGAGAGGCTTTAGGTTAGCGCCAGGGCTAGAGTAATAGCCTGTTCCATGCTCATGGCGCGCCCTTCTGCCCACGCTCTTGCGAACGCTGCCTCGTCCAGCATTTCACGGGCGGTGGCCACACCTCGCTCATACACGCGGCCCTCGTCCCAAACCAACTGAGCACCTATGGTTTCCATTAATGCCTCTCCAGCGCCCAACAGCATGACCCCTTTACCACCCTCTTCCTGTTCCCGCGTACCTTCTGAATGTTCTGGTCTGATCGCTCTCCTTATTGCGATCCCTCCTAGCCCTATTAGGCAGATCGCTATGCCATATCTATCGCTTGCCTCCTGCCTGATCAGGAGGCTCTCTCTATAAAGCGCGCTGGCTGTGGAATAATCCCCGTGCGAGCAGGCAACACTTCCCAGGTTGCCGAGCGTTTGAGCTATGCCTACCCTGTACCCTATCTCCCGCACAACCAGCAGACTCTCCTCAAAAAGTGTGCGTGCCGCAGTATTGTTTTCTTGGAGTTGAGCCATAAGCCCCAGCAAATATAGCGACCAGGCGATACCCCTCTTGTCGCCCTCCTGCCGCGCGATAACCAGGCTTTCTTCAAGAAGCACTAGGGCGGCACTATAGTCTCCCCGTAGTAGTGCCAGTCGACCTAAGCCCTGAAGCGAATAGGTGAACTGTGACTTCTCGTCTATCGTACGGCAGATAGCAAGTGCCTTTTCATAGAGCGAGCGCGCAGTCACATAGTCCCCCACGGTTTGCGCCACAACCCCCAGGCTGTTAAGTGAGTAAACTATGCCCCTCTTGTCAGTCACTTCCTGTTGAATTGCCAGGCTTTGCTCAAAAAGCGAATGTGCGGAAGGGTAGTCATCCTCCTGGAAAGCGGTACGCCCGGCTGCGTAGAGCGCCTTGGCCATGTAACCTTGCCAGGACTTGGATCGTCCCAAGTCCGTTTGTTGCTCCTGCGACTCTGTACTCGTTTGATGCAGGGCGGGTAGCGAACGCGCGACTGCTAGGGCTTGTGTGAGTTGCTCTTTGCCTTCAGTCTGGTAGCTCCGAACTTGCCATAGCTGCCACATGGCACCAACTATACGCAATCCTATCTCCGACGCTTCCTTCGCAGCCTCGCCTGCTCTCTCTTCTCTGGCCCAACGCAGCGCCGCCCGGAAGTTGTCGTGCTCCTTCTCCAATCTGGATAGCCATTCTACCTGCTTTGTGCCTATCAGGTGCGGTTCGGCCTCCTCAGCCAGGGACATGTAGTAGAAGGCGTGTTCCCTCTCCAAAGCCTCCCGTTCTCCGCTTTCTTGCAGCCGCTCGCGGGCGTATTCCCTTATAGTCTCCAACATCTCGAAACGCAGTTCATTTTCCGTCCCCTGCGCTTCAGTGCGGACAAGCAAGCTCTTGTTGAGCAGAGAGATCATGCTTTCTAGTATGCTGCCCGTACCAGGTTCCTCTTGGCGCAACACCTCCTCAGCGGCTTGCAGACTCCAACCTCCGGCGAAGACCGACAAGCCTCGGAAGATGGCCTTCTCATTGTGGTCGAGCAAGTTGTAGCTCCAGGCTATAGCAGTCTCCAATGCCTGTTGCCTGGGCGGGAGGTCTGATTTGCCGCCCACCAATAACTTGAGTCTGCGATCCAGGCGCGACAGGATAATTTCAGGTGTGAGCGCCTTGATTCGTGCAGCTGCAAGTTCAATAGCTAGGGGCAACCCCTCCAGCTTGCGGCATATCTCGGCAACGAGCCGCGCGTTCTCCCTGGTGAGGGCGAAGTGGGGGTAGACTTCGAGTGCCCGCTCCACGAACAGGGCTACTGCTTCGTACTGCACCAGGTCATCAGGTTCGGGCGGGGCGTCACGTCCCGGCACGGACATGGGAGGCACTGCGTGCTCGTGCTCTCCCCGCAAGTTGAGTGGGGCACGGCTGGTGGCAAGCACTTTCAACTGAGGACAAGAGGCCAGCAGCTCCGCGACGAGGGTTGCCGCCGGTAATAGGTGCTCGAAGTTGTCCAGGACCAGGAGCGTGTGCTTATCGCGCAGGGCTTCGACTAGGCTATCGCGCAGGGGGCGGTTGGCAGATTCGGTTACTTCCAGTGCCTGGGCGATGGAGTGCTCGACCATCTTCGGCTCGGTCAATGGGGCCAAAGATACGAAGAAGACTCCATCCGCGAAATCTCCCATGCCCGATGCGACTTGTATAGCGAGGCGGGTCTTGCCGGTGCCAGGGGTGCCTGTCAGCGTCACCAGCCTGCTCCCTGGCTGTCTAAGTTGCTTCGATATCTCGGCTACCTCACGCTCACGCCCTATGAAAGCGGCTGTCTGAGTTGGGAGGTTGCCTGCGACGTAGGCACGACCTTTACCCCTGGCGCGGGGGCGAGTCCCAAGCCCTTCGACGGACTCATGGCCCATAAGCTCTTCAGACCGATGCAAGAGTCGGCGGGTCGCATCGCTCGTTTCGACACCTAGCTCGCGACGTAGCATACGCTCGCATTGGCGGTAGACGTTTATCACCCCCGCGCGATCAGCCATAGCCAGGTGGAGGCGCATCAAGCGGCGGTAGTTCTCCTCCTGGAGTGGGTCATGTCGCAAGAGGCGTTGCGCGTACAGGGCCGCCGTATTAAGCTCGCCCTCGTCCTCCAGCGCGGAAACGAGTGCCGTGAGCGCCCACAAGAAGCCTTGTCTTAGCTGTTCTCGCGGAGCGAGCACCCACTCGTCATAACAAGCAGGGAGCAGGTCACCAGCATAAATGTCTATGGTCTCTTGCAATTTGGCTGATGACTTCGTGGGTGGGGCAGAAGCTGGATCATGCGGACCGTCTGAATCTTGTTTTGCGACGATTAGAGCATGTTCGGCTCTTGCCAGGCTCTGCTGGAACTCCGTCACATCTAGAGCAAAGAGGCTGTCATTACGCCACTGTAGGCTCCGTCGCTCTATGGAGATATAGCGTTCGGCGTCGGGAAATGCGCGGCGGAGGACCAGGAGGAGGTTTCGCAGGTTGGTCTGGGCCTGCGCTTCGGAGGAGTCGGGCCAGAAGAGGAAGGCAACGTGCTGGCGGGGTTGGGGGGCGTCGCGGTGCAAAAGGAGGTAGGAAAAGAGAGCTCGGAGGCGCGGCGTGTTGATGGTTGTGAAGGGCTTGTAGCCCTCGACCACCTTGAATTCGTTAAGCAAGCTGATACGGAGTACTGGGTACACACCCATCTTCTCTCACAAACGTTACTACGTGCGCTTTAGTACGGCAACATTATAGCGGCGTAATGATTGTTAGTCGAAGGTTCAACAAACACCTAGCATCATGGCTCAGAATTCGAACGTATATTATGCAATACAGTAATAGATCCCTACCGTCACCTACGATGAAGGATATTATAACATCCTGTAGTGCCCCCAGTATGTAAGTATGGAGGTGGCGGACGTACATGACGACCAAGGTAAGCCAATATTTCGGACAACCGCGAGCTTGGAGAAAAACAATAATGGACTAAACAGTGACTTTTTCGTGCACAGCGGACCAACATATACGCCCCTAGAGAGCAACCTCTATGTCACAGCCATGTCACTTTCTAGATGGCATTTGCCACTTCAAGGCGGTACGAGATGACACTTTCGCGCACGCACAAGCACCATATGGCACCATGCAACCCATACCCGCCATATCCCACCTTCGGCACAAATGGGTAAGATGTTCTAATTCTAGACAGGAACTGGGAGCTTTACAGGCTCCTTTTTCTGTTTTTGGCACAACTTTAGCGAGGCTCTTCGCCCAGAGTTGGTACGACGCCGGAGCAGTACCTTGGGCCAACGAAGAGCAGACGGTGGGGCACGCGAAGAACCATGCACAGGCTCAGCGTTGCTCGGCAATCACCAGCGTGGCTCCAGAACAGAAACGAGAAAACCAACGGCCGGGGACTTACACAATTTCCCCTCCCGCGCAACAGTTTGAAACCGTCTCCTCGTGGTTAGAATCTTGCAGTAAGTAGCACCCTGCGGGTAGGATATAGTAGAGGTATACACAGTGCTGCTAATATCCAGGACCTTACTGAAGATGATAGGTAATCTATGATAGCCTTCGACATACCCCCGACCAAACGACTCTCAGGTCTGCACCTTGATGGCACCGTCATGCGGCGCTTCCTCATAAATTACCCTGTGCCACCTGAGGCCCTTGACCGATTCTTGCCTCCAGGTGCCGAGCTATCTACCTGGGCGGGGTTCGCATGGGTATCAGCGTGCTTCGTGAAAATAGAGAGGATGCGACCTTCCCCAGTTCCAGAGGCGCTAGGAGGGATTGAGTTCAACTATCTAATCCATAGGACACGGGCGCGCCTACCATACCCTGACGGAAAGAAGCGGGAGTCTGTGTTAGTCTTGGAGCCGAATATCAACCGCAAATTCTTCTCCCATATTGGCCGGAAAACGCCTGGCGTGAACTTCACTTATCGGGATATTAGCCTCACCTCAACGGCAGAGTCGTACAGGATTACAATGAAGGAAAAGTCCGGCGCTTTACTGTACGAAGCAGAACTCCCGAAGGCCTCATTCAAAAAGAAGCTGCCCGATAGCTCGAGGTTCACTGATGTCGAACAGGCTGATGACTTCCTTTTAGGAGTTTCCTATGGCGGGGAGTGGCAGGCAGGTGCGAAGCGATTGCGATTATTCGCCGAGACCCACGACCCCTGGGAAGCTTCAGTAGGGACCTGCCATACCACGCGCAACGTCTTCTTGGAAGGGCTGGGGCTGCGCCCTGAGGCAGACCACGTTATTACCATGACCCGAATACCCCATTACTTCGCCCTTTTCGGTGACGACGTGAAGCTCTAGTATGATTGGGTTGCACATCATGCCATGTAGCCAGCTGCCGGTTCCGGTTCCATGGTAATTACGTCGGCTGAACCGATTGTAGTTATTGGCGCAGGTATGGGGGGTCTCACAGCCGCTGCCTGGCTGGCTAAGAAAGGGCGACGTGTGGTGGTTCTCGAAGCGTTAGAAGGACCGGGAGGGCTTGCTTCAGGCTTTTCCACCGATGGCTTGTTCTTCGATGCAGGGCCTTACATCCTGCTTGACCGACCGGGCCTTGAGTGGGCTTTCAACCAACTAGGGGAGGAGTTATCCGCACACGTTGTACTCGAACGGCTTGACCCAGCTTACCACGTAGAACTCGAAAATGGACCAACCATTGCAATGTTCGGAGACCTGGATAAAACGGCACAGCAACTAGATAAGACCTGGCCCGGCGCTGGCGTGGGGGAGCGTTACTCTCGTTTCGTAAAGCGGATTGGTAGAGCGTATGACCAGTTGCGCCCGTTACAATACGTCGACGAGCCAGGTCCGCTCGCTCTCATGCGCCATGGCGCTCTGCGCCAGGTCCCCTTACTGCTTCAACCCCTGTCAACCGTGCTGGCGCGGGCAGGACTTCCTGGGGAACTTACCGAGGTACTTTCCATCTGGACCCACATCGCAGGCCAGAGGGCACAGCAAGCTCCTTCGACTATGGCCTTTGTTCCGGCTCTCGTTCACGGGTACGGAGCTTACGTTCCCAGTGGAGGAATGTCTGAAGTGCCCATCGCTCTTGAAAAGATAGCCCGGAGGGCGGGTGTTGAATTCCGCTATGGCGCGCAGGTACAAGAAGTGTGCTGTACTAACGGACGCGTCTCTTTGGTAAAGACCCAGGAAGAGCATATCAAGACGGGAACTGTAATCAGCAACGCCAGTGCGCTGGGCACATATTCTAATTTGTTGCAAGGTGCACGGCTCCCTGCGGGCTTTCTTCGGAGGCTTCGTAGACTTCCCCTTCAGTCTCCGGGTGTCTGCGCATACCTATCCGTCGAATACAAGCACCTCTCTGCTCCAACCCGAACGCGACCACCCTATTTGAGGTTCCGCCTTTCTCGAGAAGGATTGTGCAGGCTCCTGATCCAGCCCGGAACCGTCAGTGACTCGCGTAGTGACACAGCTCGCCTACTTGCCCCGGTAAGTCATGCCTGGGCCAAAAAGATCGGGCCTGAGGGCCAACATCACTACCTTGACGGATTGCTGCAAGAATCGTGGTGGCGGTCAGACTTCACACGGGCAAGAGCAGTGGCTCATCTCGTCCCTAGAGAGTGGGGCGATAGGTACCACCTGTATGACGATAGCATGAACCCTGTCATGACGAGCAGACTAATGCGGCAAGGGAGGCTTCCGCACAAGAGTCCCTTTGTAGAGGGCCTCTACTTCGCTGGCAGCGCCACTCACCCAGGACAATGGGTAAGCTTCTGCGCGATATCGGGCGTGCTTGCAGCCAGGCAGGTCCATAGTCAACGAGATAAAAATGTGCAGGGCAAGAGAACCACGTAATTTACTTAGCTACGTAACTACTATGCTCGAGACGAACCTCGAAACGTTGTCGAATGGCTACCGGGTGCGAGTAGCACGCCTGGGTGCCGCTCATGGAAAGCGCCCTCCATTAGTTTTCTTACACGGCTACCCCGACAATCTGCAGATTTGGTCTGAGTTGGCAACCAGTATGCCAAATGGGTTTCAGGTCATCGCATTCGATTGGCCGGGCATGGGGTACAGCGATGATTGGAAGGATGGGAGGGGCAGCGTCACTCCCATCCTCATGGCAGAGAGGCTGCTAGTGCTCCTTGATGAATGGGGTATAGAACGAGCAACCGTGATAGGAATTGATGTGGGCGGCCAGCCAGCACTCGTCTTTGGTAGCAAATATCCCGAGAGAGTCGAACGGCTGGTTGTTATGAATTGCCTGGCCTTTCCGAACGAGAAGACATCCTGGGAAATTAGCCTCCTTCGGAAGCTCAACTTGAACAGGATCCTCCTTGGTATATTCCCCGGCTTCGTCTTCAAGCGTGTCGAACATACTTTCTTGCCAAAGGGCATGCGCCTTCCATCCGAGTTGCGCGAGGACCTGTGGGGTGCTTTCCGGCAGCCAACCGTGCGTAAGTTTATTACCCGGCTATCTGCGGGATACCAGGCAACGCTTCCGGGGCTACCTGACCTGTACCGGGCAATCACCTGCCCAACACTGGTACTGTGGGGCGGAGAAGACAAGCACTTTCCGCCTGCACATGGTAGGCGGCTTCACGACAGCATCAAGAGGTCGCACCTACATATAATCTCTGCGGGCCAACACTGGATGCCCTGGCACCTGCAGGGTGAGGTCGCCCGCCGGGTTGCCGATTTTGCAAGTTAGTAGCAGCGGTTACTGGGTAGAGACAGCCGCCCTTGCTATGGCTATGTTGTTTCGCCCACCACCATTGCCACCAACTCCTACAACGCTTCGGCACATGTGTGACAGCCAATGTGAGCCACTATGTCGGACAAACCGCCAAGTGGGCTTCCCTGGGAAAGAGGATGAGAGAAGGACTTTGACACGCTCGAGGGTGAGGAGGCGGAACGCACCCTGTCAGCCTTGGCCCAGGGCATAATCAACAGCCTCCTCGAGCGTCATAGCCTGTCCCTCTGCCCTGGCTCTGTCGAACAGGCTTTCTCCGAGCTGTGCCTGCATCGCTTCCAGCGCCTCAGCCTGACTTTGCTGTTTGATGGGTGGGATCGGCGCGCCCATCTCCTTCCGCCGCCCCTCGGTCGCGCCCAGCAGCAGAGTCGC
>JBBRVL010000107.1:0-10627 GCA_038246925.1 Chloroflexia bacterium | reverse complement strand
GGGCCGAATACTTCCTCCTCGTGATTGAACTGCCCTTTATCTTTCTTCCATACACCGCGACTGTTGGGCACTCCGTCAAGTCCGTAATAATCGCCCGCCGAATGGAATGTGTTGGGAAGGTCGTATAACATCAGCCTGCTAGCCGCCATACTTGCCCAGCGATTGCGGTCGAGGGCGCCGACAAGCTCACCTAGCCAACCAGGATCGGGTACAGCGTCGTTGTTCAGGAGGACTACGATCTCGCCGCGAGCTTTTGCCAACCCCGCATTGACTGCCGCCACAAAGCCGTGCCCCTTCGTGCCGGGAAGCGTTTCTATGGTGGTGACCTCAGGGTAGCCGATCAGCAAATCATGCGTGCCGTCGGTAGAGGCGTCGTCCACGACAATCGTCTCGACATCCATGAGCTTCTGCCCCCAGAGAGCCTCCAGGCATTCGGGAAGCAGATGCGCTCCATTGTGCGTGGGGATGATAACTGAGACGCGTGGTACAGGCCCAGTTGACGTTCTACTCTTCCCTTCCCGTGGAAACTCAAGACTCAAAATCGAGGACTCATTATTAGAGTGGTGTGCCTGGGCTGTCAACGCCAGACAGGTAGTCGGCAAGGGCATCTTGCCAGGGGCGCAGGGTGATGCCGGCCTGTGTACCGACGAAGTTCCTCAAAGTCGAATAAGGTGGGGTTGGTGCGGGTCGCGGGTAGTCGGACAGCTTGCCGGGCGTGAGCGGGATATGCTCCCGGCCGGTCAACTTCATGATCTCCTGCGCGTACTCCAGGCGCGAGCATTCTCCTTCGTTCACCAGGTTATACCACCCGTAGAGGCCGCTATCTGCCAGCTTCAACAACGCGTCGGCGAGGTCTTCGGCATAGGTCGGGGTCGATACCTCGTCGGCCACCACGCTGAGCGCACCCTTCGCGTCGGCTGCCCTCACGATCTTATGCACGAAACTATCGCCCTCCCTCCCGTAGAGCCAGGAGATGCGCGCGATGTAAAATCTGTTCATCAAATGCTCTACATAGCGCTCACCGGCCCGCTTTGAAGTCGCGTATACACCTCTGGGGCACGGCTCATCGAACTCGGTATATGGCGAGCCTTTCGTGCCGTCGAACACCATATTCGTGCTGACGTAGATGAGGGATGCCCCGTATGCTTCACAAGCAAGGGCGATGTTACGTGTGCCCAACCCGTTGACCGCAAAAGCGACCCCCGGCTCGCTCTCTGCCCCATCGACGTTGGTGTAAGCCGCCGGGTGTATAACCACATCAGGCTTGAAATTGAGCAGCGCGGAAAGAGTAGCAGCCGGATCTGTGATGTCGTAGGTGGGCCGGTTGATGTGGAGTAGAGTATGGCCTGCTGCTTCGGCATGGCGAACGAGCGCCCTCCCAAGGGTACCTCGCGTGCCGGTGATGGCCAGGCGCACTCTACAGGCCTCCCCACCAGAAAGAGACCAGCAGCGCAACGACTGCTACCGGCAGCGCCGTGGCCCACACCAGGTTCGCCCTATCCCTTTCGCGGCGCACAGGCAGTAATCGCTCTGAGATGAGGCGCATGGCAATAGAGGCAATAAGTATGCTCACCACATATAGGACTAAAGCCCACACCTGATCCCCAGGCGCGGGTAAGACGAGCAGCGACCAGAAAGCGGCTAGCGCAACTGCCTGTATAAGCTGCCCGGCGTATAATCCGGCCCCACCTCGATTTGCTACCCCGTCGTCCGAGTGTCGCCAACATGGTAGGGCTAATAGAAGCACAGCGCCCGAAAGGAACCTCACGAGCGTCTGCGCTCCTGTCTCCGGTGCCGATGTGAGCGCGGCCAGGCGTAGCGATGAAGTACCGGCGACCTCTATCAGCGCAGCTACAGCTATAAGCGCAGGCAGCAGCCCGGTGAGGAGCCGCCCGAGGTCCCGTGCCCCCCGCAGGGAGGCCAATCCACCTGCTCGCAAGCCCAGGAGGGCCGCGCCGAGAGGTTGTAACAAAAGCAGAGGGACGGCTAGAAGAAGGTCGGCCGATTGTCCGGTCGCCAAAAGTGGACTCGCAGGTAAGGGCAGAACGACAAGCGCCAGGAGTGGAGCCACGGCGCAGGCGGCTGATATAAGACTGTCTACGCCTGACCTATTCGGCATGGGGGCCTGCGTAGAAGCAGGCAGTTTCTTGGCTTCAGCCAATTCATTACGCTCATGCAAAGTGGGGACGGCATTATACCGTCTACCGGCGAGTTTGAGGAGATTAAGAAGAGGGTAGAAGAGTGGGCGCAGCCTCGACTGCATCCGCCCAGCGCGCGCCCAGAATTGACTAAAGAGCTGGTAGGTCCACTCGATAAGAAGAGCAAGCAGCACACCGAACAGCACACCGGGGTAAACGATCAGAGCCAGTGCCCATGCCTGTATATTTTCCATAACACCAGCTTGCAACCCGCAGCCTCTCCATTCTGTTGGTATGGACGGCAGTGTATCACACCCCCTGGGGTTGGACAAGGCATCCAGGAAATAACCTGCGCCCGGATGACGATTTATGGTCGTTCAAAGAGCGGGGTTTCGGAGCTTATACTGACAGCTGAGTATATCTCCTTGAGAAATCGACTTGGGACTGTTGCTAACAGGCGAGTAGAGCTAAAACCGTTTGTCGAGGATAACTTTTCCCAGGTAGGATACGAAATGGGGAATGGCACCCATGGGTTACCGCTGTCGGCGTTGTACTCGACAAGCAGTAGGCGTCCACCCGGCTTAAGATAGCTGTGAAGCAGGCGCAGCACCTTACCCTTGTCACGTTGGAAGTGGAGTGAATTAGCCATCAAGATGCCGTCAAGCGGCGGCAAATCGAGTGGGTTAGTGTAATCACCAGCTATGTAATGCACGTTCACGCCTGGGAAGTGCGAGAGCATGACACGTTCTTGTTCCTTCAGCGCACGGCGGTCAACATCGACCGAATATATAGTACCATCGGGGCCAATGATATCCGCAAGCGTGAATGCGCCCGTGCCCGAACCAAGATCGGCCCACACGCCGCCTGTGACAGGAATGCCACCTCGTAGGAGAGCCAAATGGTCTTCGTGGGTCATCTAGGGGTGAAAACGGCGAGGCAGGCAAAGCGCGGAATCTCGTTCGTGCCGGGCATTCTCCCTAACCTCCTTGTTCGACCGCAAGCTGCCGGGCGATCTGAGCTGCGTGGCTCGTGTCGTGTGAGACAAGGTGGAGGGTGTGCGCCCATATATTGATTTCGCCTTGCTCCTGGTGCATACCGGGCCGCTCCCATTGTTCAGGAATGAGAGCCGCAAGTTCTGCCACATGAGTCGCCCGGAACCGCAAGAAGGCATCGAGTGCCTCCCTTAAATCGTCTGCCGCATAGTTGCGCTCACGTGCCCATGCGTCCTGGTCGTAACCGGCGACAAAGGGGTTCTCATCGTCCCGCAAGGCACGCATCCGTTCCAGGCCGCGCTCTTCCGCGTCGCGCAGGTGGCATACGACCTCTACCACCGACCAATTCTCATCTCCACCCCTGGCGGCTTTCGCCTGCTCTTGCGTGCAGCCTTGCAGCAGCGCCGTAAAAACATCGGGTGCGGCCTTGAATGCATCCAGTAAGTCTTTAGGTATGTTGTACATGACACCTTCTCCTTTCAGGTGAACTTAAAGCACATTTCAAAACTGTAGGGGCGGACCTGTGTGTCCGCCCTTGCCTGAGTACCATCCCCAACCGGGCGGACACACGGGTCCGCCCCTACATTCAGTCTTCTCCACCCCAAGTCTGAACAATAGCCAGAGCCAGGCTATTTGACAAAGGTTGCGCCAATTGGGACAATATTCAGTATATTTCATTGAAACTCCGGCACACCATGTATACGTGCCGTTATCATGTCGTCACGAAGCCCTGGCTATATCTTACCAGCCGAGGTGTAAGGAGTCCAGCCACCGTGCCAGCCTACCAACAGACCCAAACGGTCGTCCGCCAGACACCGATTGATACAGCAGCCGGCGCACGACCTCTCCTTTTTATCGTCCTTCTTGCGGGTTGCCTTGTCACGCTGGTACTGGCGATATTTGTGCCACGCGCAGCCCTGGCCGACCCGAAGGCAGACTCGAAGATAACGCCTGCCAGTCCACAGACAGGCCCGGCTAATGCCCCTTACGAGACGGCAGGGGAGCCACAACGACATTCACCCGACCGAGAAGGTGGCCCAGATACTTTCGGTTATGTTTTCGCGGATGAACGTGATCCGGGTGGTCCGGTATATAGCTGGCGGCCCGGTATCACCCGCGTGCCCGACGGTGATTGGCGGCTGGTGCGCTCTGTGCAACAGACAGACCCGCTCGACGACGGCGTGGTAACAACTACACTGCCGTTCGGATTTGACTATTACGGCAACAGCTACTCCACACTGCGTATCTCGACCAATGGCAACGTCCACTTTGGCGCACCCAACGATTGGTACCCGCATGGCGGCCCGCCTCCGTACCCTTGTCTCCCGTCGAACAGCCAGTATGTTCCTCAGGCTATGCTCTCTCCGCTCTGGTTTGACTTCATAGTTCCGACTGCGGCAAGCGGAACGGGTGGGGTCTACACAGACGTCGTGGGTGTGGCGCCCAATCGCATCTTTGTTGTCGAATGGCGTAATGTCCGTGGTTTCAACGCGCCAAACACAGTAGCTACCTTTGAGGCGCTCATCTACGAGAATGGCGAGATACGTTTCCAGTACCAGACAATCAACGGCCCCGGTGTGGACGGCTCAGATGCAGTTATAGGAATACACAACGCTAACGGCACTGTTGGCCTTCCTTATACCTGTTATGAGCCTGCGGTGGGCGCGGACCGCGTAATACGCTACAGGTTGGTGCCTGTAGTCTTCTCTCCATCCCGTGCCGCGAAGGGTGGCGCGCCCGGCGCTACAATCACCTACAGTCAGACCCTCAGGAACCAGACAGGTATCGATAACTCTTTCACGATAACAGCCACAGGCCAGACCTGGGCCACTACCGTGGAGCCGTTGAATACGGGTCTCATGACAAGAGGCGCATCTCGTATAGTAACTGTTCGAGTGCTCATACCTGACGATGTGCCCCTGGGCAGCAGCGACTCAACCACTGTTACAGTAAGCGCCGACCTCCCCGCGCCAGGTACGTATACAGCGACGGCCGTTCTTACGACAAGCGCCAGCACATCAGGTGTCGATTTCAACCCACCAGCACAGACCGGGGCAGGCGACTATGGCGCGGATGTCGTCTATAGGGCCGATCTGATCAACAGGAGCGGGGAAAACAATAGCTTCCGCATCACACATTCGGGAAGCCAGTGGGTGACATCTGTCGTGCCGACCCAGACCGGCCTTCTCTCTCCTGATGCCGTCACGCCTCTCACCATAACGGTGCGCGTGCCCGCGAACAGCTCACTAGGGGCAAGGGATGTGGTGACTATCACAGGCACGGGCCAATTGCCTGAGCCTGGCAGGTATTTCGGTGTCACAGTGATAACAACCACAGCAGGCATCTGGGAGCGCATGGACCCCCTTCCCGAAGCCCGTAGTCGTGGCGCGGCCGTCACTTTCTCCCCAAACGGCAGGATTTACGCTATTGGCGGAGAGAACAACAACGGCAATACCAACCTGCCTATCGAAGAGTACGATCCGCTTACCGATAGCTGGAGCAGGAAGGTCAGCTTGCAGACCGGCGTCAGCAACGTGGGCGCTGCCGTTATTGGCAACGCGATCTACATACCCGGCGGCTATAGCGGTCAATTGGGAAGGACCCAGAGCGCCCTGCAAGTTTATTACCCACTGGAAAACCGCGTTGAGACAATCATTTCCGACCCCCTCCCGCAACCTCGGTTTGGAGCGGGTGTGGCCGCATACGCAGGCAAGTTCTACGTGATAGGCGGCAGCACTGATACGATTGCAGGCACGAACACACTTTACCAGTACGACCCTTCAAGGCCAGAAGGCAGCCGGTGGCAGAGCATGGCCCCCATGCCGACGGCTCGACTCTATCTTGGCGCGGCCTCTCTCGATGGGCTGATATATGCTGTAGGCGGCATGCCGGGCCAGGCTATCGATCTTGCTGTGGTGGAGGCGTACAATCCAGCGACGAATAGCTGGTCGACACGCCAACCTATGAGCCGGGCGAGAGCGGGACTGGCGCTCGTCGGTGTCAACAGCGGAGAAGCTGCCTGTGGCGGCGGTCTATACGCTATGGGCGGTGGCTGGAGTAGCTACTCATCCTCTGTCGAACGCTACAATCCGGCAGCCAACCGCTGGGACCCCGTATCGAGTTTGTTGGTGCCGAGGCGCAGCCTCGCCGCTGCCCATAGCCCCTCTACATTCTCGCTTTTTGCCCTGGGTGGT
This sequence comes from Chloroflexia bacterium, assembly GCA_038246925.1. Classification (GTDB taxonomy): domain Bacteria; phylum Chloroflexota; class Chloroflexia; order QHBQ01; family JADMIH01; genus JADMIH01. Next base: position 4,303 of record JBBRVL010000107.1, on the reverse strand, counting down.
TGGACAGGCAACTATGAGAGCATCAATGAGGCGATCCAGTGTAGCGGCAGCTACACTCCACCCACCCCTGCTCCACGCCCTTCGACGCCCACGCCCACAGCCTGCCCGATACAGTTCAGTGACGTGCCTTCCACCGATACTTTCTATGCCAGCATCCGCTGTTTGGCATGTCGTGGCATCGTTAGCGGCTACTCTGACGGCACTTTCCGCCCTAACAATCAGGTAACAAGGGGTCAACTTGCCAAGATGGTGAGTAATGCGGCAGGATTCAGCGAGCCGGTTAGCGGACAGACCTTCCAGGACGTGCCATCTACCCAAACCTTTTACGAGTTCATCCAGCGTCTTACCACAAGGGGATACATGACAGGCTACAACTGTGGCGGCCCAGGAGAGCCATGCGTAAACAACAGACCCTATTTCCGCCCCAACGCCAACGCCACTAGAGGCCAGACCTCGAAGATCGTGGCTAACGCAGCAGGCTACACGGAAGTCCCCAGCGGGCAAACCTTCCAGGATGTGCCGTCTACTCATACCTTCTATGAGTTCATACAGCGCCTGGCATCTCGCAATGTAATGGGAGGGTATGAGTGTGGAGGACTTGGAGAGCCATGCGTCGAACCTGAGAACCGTCCCTACTTCCGTCCAGGTAACGACGTAACAAGGGGACAATCGGCAAAGATTGTGGCTAACACCTTCTATCCCAACTGCGCCACGCCTTGAACCGTAATTCATAATGCAAAACAATAATAATCTTGGCGGTTACTTGGCGCTCTTGGCGTCTTGGCGGTTCCGTCGTAATAAGTAATTCGTTAGATTATGTCTACAGAGAATCGCAAAGCCGACCACATTCGTATCTGCCTTGAGGAAGATGTCCAGGGGCGGGGTGTGACGTCCGGCTTCGAGAGCTACAGGTTCGCTCACCAGGCACTACCCGAAGTGGACTTTGCAAGCATCGATACTTCGCTCGACCTGTGGGGCCGCAAGCTCCGACTACCCTTCTTGATATCGTCGATGACGGGCGGCGCGCCCAACGCCGAGACGATAAACCGCAACCTCGCGGTTGCGGCGCAAGAGCTTGGGCTAGCGATGGGCGTCGGATCGCAACGAGCGGCTCTCCAGCGCCCGGAGCTAGAATCTACCTACCAGGTGAGGCGGTATGCACCCGACATACTCTTGTTCGCCAACATCGGCGCGGTCCAGTTGAACTATTCGTATTGCATAGAAGAGTGCCGCCGCGCAGTGGATATGATAGAAGCCGATGCGTTGATTCTGCACCTGAACGCGCTCCAGGAGGCGGTACAGCCGGAGGGCGATACCAACTTTGCCGGACTGCTTGATAAGATAGCCGCTGTGTGCCGCGACATCGAGGTGCCTGTCGTCGTAAAGGAAGTTGGTTGGGGTATATCCGCCGGGACTGCGAAGAGGCTGTGGGACGTGGGGGTGGCGGCGGTCGATGTCGCGGGCGCGGGGGGTACCTCGTGGAGCCAGGTGGAGTTGTACCGCATTCCGACCGAGAGTGGTCGCCTGGTCGCGGAAGCGTTCGCCGATTGGGGAATCCCGACCGCCGAGGCCCTTGCCGCCATTTGTGACGCAGGTGTGCCACACGGCAAGAGACTATTCGGCAGTGGAGGAGTGCGCAATGGAGTTGATGCGGCAAAAGCTATCGCCCTGGGGGCCGACCTGGTTGGGATAGCAAGACCTTTCTTGAAGGCTGCCGCGATGTCGGCGGAGGCAGTTGTAGAATTAGGGGGTGTGTTGCGCGACCAACTGAGGATCACGATGTTCGCCGTGGGCGAGTCGAACCTGGCGGGATTGCGTGGCACATCAAAGCTGATGAGGAAGGAATAGAGAAGAATGGCGATTGTTGGTATAGACCACGTACAGGTTGCCGCCCCACGTGGCGGAGATAGCGAAGCAAAGGCGCGAGCATTCTACGGCGAGTTACTTGGCATGGAGGAGATCGAAAAGCCTGACAGCCTCAAGCCGAATGGTGGTGTATGGTTCTCCACAGGCACGGGCCAGCTACACATCGGTCTGGAAGAGCCTTTTAGCCCGGCGCGCAAGGCCCACCCTGCCTTTATTGTTGATGACCTGCGGCAGTTACGGTCCAGGCTGCATGATGCCGGCATTCCGGTGACGGAGGCGCATGACATCCCCGGCGTAGATCGCTTCCACGTTCACGATCCATTCGGCAATCGCCTAGAATTGATGGCCCGAAGCTAGACCGCATGGAAACAAACAACTCCGGGCTTCTCCCATTACTCCAGGCTGGTGCGCCGCCCCTCGGTTTTACGTTAGACAAACGCCAGCTTGAGCGATTCCAACTTTACTACGAGACGCTGGTTGACTGGAACAGCCGCATCAACCTTACATCAATTACAGATTACGACCAGGTGCAGGTACGTCACTTCCTGGACAGCCTGACTGTAGGCGCGGTGTTGATGCAAGAGCTAGGCGGTAAAGCCCCAGCGCCTTCTGGTTTCAGACTCCTCGACATAGGGACGGGCGCGGGCTTCCCTGGGCTGCCGTTGAAGATCGTCTGGCCGCAAATCCGCCTGGCTCTGGCGGACTCGATTGGCAAAAAGACAGCCTTCCTCACGGAGGTGGTGCGCCTGCTGGGTCTCACCCATACAGAGATTATTACAATGCGCGCTGAGGAGTTGGGCTTGAACAAAGCGCACCGGCAGCGCTACGATGCGGTAACCGCCCGCGCTGTGGCCTCCCTGCCTGTGCTGTGTGAATACTGTCTCCCTTTCGTGAAGGTCGGCGGGTGGGTACTCTGCCCCAAGAAGGGAGACATATCCCTTGAGGTGAAAGATGCCAAGAGAGCGGCACATATACTTGGCGGGTCCGAGCCTGTGTTGCACCCATTTGTTTTGCCGGGTGAGGCAGAAGAGCGATTCGTGATTGCTATCAAGAAGATCAGGCCGACGCCTCCCGGTTATCCTCGGCGCGTCGGGTTGGCAAAGACGGAGCCGCTAGGTCAGGGGTAAACGGCCTTATCAAGGAGAGAAGGTTGCTGGGCTGCGTGCTATGATCTGGGTTAAGCTTGCAGTTGTAGAGCTACTGCCTTACCGACTTGGTGGAAGTAGTCATTCGTTACGCCGTGGGCTACAGGGTGCGCTATCATTACGAAGATAGTGCGGCCATTAGTTCCCATGTAGAAAACATTAGACCCTGCTGAAACCTCTGTGAAGTTTACTCCCGCGATCTCCTCCCACCACCTGCGGTACCCCATGCCATAGAAGATAACAACAGCGGGTTTGTACTCATGTACTCGCTTCCTGATGCATTGGACACGCTGAGAGGCGTAATGCTCTTTGTATATCTCACGCGTCTGAAGGTTGGGTAGTCTGGTGTGTTCCTTATATAACCAGTGCCCCATAGAGGGTGAGGGAAGCGGAAGTAACTCTAGGAGGCAATTATCGCTATCAGGCCTGCCTAGCTTGTCTCGCTGGTACATCTTCACCACATCAGCAGTGATAGGTTCGAGGTGACCTTCGGCGGTCAGCAAGATGCGGATAAGCATACCCCATGTTCTTTGCCATTTTGGCCTCTGGGCGAAATGTTTAGGTATTGGCCTATCCTTTGGTGCGGTTCTATAATCATACCCGCCGGTGAGGTCCTTGATTTCGTTCTTTCCGTCCCTTGCCCAGCCCCGGATGCGGTTCTCAATTCCCTCAAACGTCCCGCCTCCGCCTTCCTCCATACCCACAAACCAATACTTTCCCCTATAGTTTCCGAAGCCGTAGAAGGTATCTATGTATGCTTGGAGTAGTTGGTCGTCAAACATCTGCCCCGGCCTTCGATTGCTTCAAGAGTGGGCTAGTCCCTCCCCAGTGGTTGGAGAAATGGTCGTAGAAGAGGAAGTTCTGCGCGTAGCCTGCTAGTTCGCCGAAGCGCTCTCGGAATGCGCCCGCTACTGTGTTGTAGGCCAGGCTTGTCATGCTCTTGCGCTCGGCCCAGTCGGGGAAATAAAGCGCCTTTGCTAGTTGCCACACGTGCGTATCGACCGGCACAGCCTCGGTCTTGTCGAGGGAGAAGAGACAGACGCAATCGGCTATCTTAGCGCCGATCCCATGAAGTGAGACTAATTCCCGGTGCGCTTGCTCATAAGGCATATCTCGCAGAGAAGTCGCCCACCCTGCCCCGCGCTCCTCGACCTGTTTTGCTACCCGCACCAGGTTTCGACCTCTAAATCCCAGGCCAGAGATTTTCGTCAAGTAATCAGGATCAACCTGCGTGAGGGTGGGAGCAGCTGGGAAAGTGTAGTATGCCATGCCTTCGACCTGTCCCAATGGCT
>JBBRVL010000106.1:0-10778 GCA_038246925.1 Chloroflexia bacterium | reverse complement strand
GCACTACCACGCTCGGATCGAGTGGCACCCTCAACCTGGGGGGCGTTGGCACGACCAAGACGCTTGTGCAGCGCACCTTTTACAACAACGGCACTGTGCTGGTGAACGGCACAAACGTCGGCACCTTCTCTGTCGGCAACGGAGCGTCGTTCTACAACAATAGTGGCGCGACCTTCGACATCCGCAATAACGACAACATCACCTTTGGCACAGGCGTTGCCGCCGTCTTCACCAATACCGGCTCACTGCTTAAATCGGGTGGCGGCGCTACAAGCATACTTGGCAGTGGCAACCTGTCATTCAACAACGTCGGCTCGGTCAACGTCATGACCGGCACGCTCACGATGAACGGCGGTGGCATCAGCCCAGGCTCGTTCACAGGCTCGACCGTAGCTAACCTGCGCTTCGGAGGCGGCACTCATACCCTTCAACCCGGCTCATCAGTGACCGGAGCGGGCAATGTCGAGTTCACGGCGGGCGTAGTAAACGTGGCAGGCAGCTATGATGTTGTCGGCAACACTAACGTCGCGGGCGGAACGGTAAACTTCAATAGTCCCACTGGCGCAACCTCGGTATTCGCAACCCATAGCACCGGGGTGATTGGTGGCACAGGGCCGTTCACAGTGAGCAATACCCTCGATTGGACGGGCGGCACGTCTAATGGTACCGGCTCTACCAATATCGCGCCCACGGCAACGCTAAACCTGGCGGGCCTGGCGTCTACCAAGACCCTCTCGGAACGCACCTTCAACAACTACGGCACCACGGATGTCAATGGTGGGGGCGCGGGCACTCTGACCATGAGCGCGGGTGCGACCTTCAACAACATGGCCGGGGCTACCTTCAATTTCCAGAATAACGACCGGATCATCTTTGGCACTGGCCTCGGCCCGACCTTCAATAATGTGGGCAACCTGATTAAATCGCTCAGCCCCGGCACCGCGACTATAGGCACCGGCAGCCTGGTGTTCAACAACACAGGCACTATCAGCCTGCTTGCGGGCGTGCTCAGCTTCGGTCCGAACTTCAACCAATCTGCGGGCCTCACCGTTCTCAACGGCGGCAACCTGAGCGGAAGCGGCAACCTTGTGTTCGGTGGAGGCACGCTATCCGGCTCCGGTATCGTAACGGGAACCTTGCAGAACGCCGCGCTTGTAACACCAGGTGATTCGCCCGGTCTAATCACCGTGAGCGGGCAATACCGACAGAACGCGCCTGGCGCACTCAACATCGAGATAGGTGGCCCTACTCCAGGGATCGAGCACGATAGACTGGTGGTGACGGGCGCTACCACGTTAAGTGGTGTGCTCAATGTCACCATGCTTAATGGTTACTCTCCTCCTCTCGATACGGTGTTCACAGTCATCACCCACGGTACACGCACCGGGACGTTCACCACCATCAACGGGCTTGACCTGGGCAACAACCGCAGGCTTATACCGGCGTATAACGCCAATAGCTTTACCCTGACAGTTGGAACGGGCACCGTGCCCAGCCCTACGGTCACACCAACACCTCCGCCCGGCTCATGCACAATTACTTTCAGTGACGTGCCGGTTGGGTCAACCTTCCACACCTACATCCTCTGCCTTGCTTGCCGCAACATCCTGGGTGGATATTCAGACGGCACGTTCAGGCCCGGCAACAGTATCACGAGAGGACAACTATCGAAGATCGTTTCAAACGCGGCTGCTTTCACGGAAGACCCCGGAGCGCAACGCTTCGAAGATGTTCTTCCCGGCTCTACCTTTTACGACTGGGTGAACCGTCTGGCAGGTAGGGGACACATCGGCGGTTATCCGTGTGGTGGCCCTAATGAGCCGTGCGGGTCAGGCAATTTGCCCTACTTCCGGACGGGGGCCAATGCTACCCGCGGTCAAATAAGCAAGATAGTTGCTAACGCGGCTGGGATGGCAGACGCACCGGGCGAGCAGTTATTCCAGGACGTTCCTACGTCAAACCCCTTCTACGACTTCATTCAGCGTCTATCGAACAGGGGAGTGATAGGTGGATATGCGTGTGGTAGCTCCGGTGAGCCGTGCATACCTCCGCAGAATCGCCCATACTTCAGACCGGGCAACAACGCCACACGCGGGCAGACCTCGAAGATCGTATCCAATACCTTCTTCCCCGAATGCAACACGCGCTAGAGTCTATCCTGTAGCCCCCAGCAAACTGGGGGCGGAAGAATACAAAGAGAAACACCTCCATTACAGGAGGTGTTTCTCTTTCCACGGCACGTAGTATCTTTGGATAGATGGTCGCTGGTGACTCACATCTTACCTCCAGCGCGATCTGTGTACTCTATGTTGCTAATGTTAGAAACGTTTGAGCCTGTTGTAAAAACTCCCTGACGTTCACGTTTGTGGTGCTACGCGCATCTATGCTGGCGATCTCAAGCGCGAATTCTGGCTCAGTCACGGCAGAGTGGGCATCAGTTTTTGCTTCTACTGTGCTCGACCGTTTTTGACACTGTGTACAGCTGCCTCACATGGGCAGCTTTCAGCGCAGGTAGGTTATGAACCCTTAGTGCCGGTCGCGCTCACGTATTCTTCGATCTTCGCCCGAAGCTCCGACATGCTAAACGGCTTCATCAGGTAGCCTTTTGCCCCGTGCCTGTAGCCTTCTTCTACCTGCATACGTTGTACTGACGCGGTCATCAGAATCACCGGAATATGTGCTAGGTGAGGTCGGCTCTTGAGCGCGGCACACAGTTGCATGCCATCCATGTCCGGCATAGAGACATCACTAAATACTATATTGGGCAGCACGTTCTCGATCAGGACCAGGCCTTCGCTGCCGTTCGACGCCATGTACACTTCATGGCCTGCTGAACGCAACGCCACCCGTATCAGCTTCTGGATCGTGGGATCGTCTTCGCAAAATACCACTTTCGCCACTCTATTCTCCATTATCGCGCTCCCCGATCCCCGATCCGAATGGGATCGTGAAGTGGAAGACCGAACCGGACCCAGGCGCGCTCTCAGCCCATATCTTCCCACCGTGCATCTCGACTATCTGGCGGGCGATGGGCAGCCCCAGGCCAGTGCCCTGGATGTGTCGGCTCTTTTCCGACTCGATACGTGAATACCGGTCAAATACCCTTTCCAGCGCCTCCTTCGGGATGCCGATGCCTCTGTCCGCTACTCGCACATGAGCGACACCCTGCTCAGCGCTGCTGCTTACTGTAATAACTCCCCCTGGCGAGTATTTTATAGCATTGCTGAGCAGATTGAACAATACCTGGGTCAGTTTATCTCTGTCCGCCAGCAAAGGCGGAACGTTGTCGCTGAGCTGCAAGCTAATCTCGTGGCCTTCAGCCTTGCGACGGCTAAGGTTGGCAACATGGTGGATCAGGGTGTTGAGATCTACGCTCTCCAGGTTGAGCGCCATTCGACCCGACTCCATGCGGTCGAGGTCAAGCAGCTCGGAAATCATGCGGTTGAGGCGCTGCGAGTCTTTGTTGATGTCAGCGGCAAACTCCTTCATCTCTTGCAGGCTGAAATCCTCATCGCGCATCATCTCGCTGAAGCCCTGTATGCCGGTCAGTGCCGTCCTGAACTCATGGCTCACAATCGAGACAAACTCCCCTTTCAGCGTGTTCAATCGATCTAGTTCCTGATTCGCGGCGTGTTCCGCAGCGAAGGCAGCCGCAATCTCGGCTTCTGCACGCTTGCGGGCGCTAATGTCCATCATCGAGCCTATCATGCGCACTGCTTTCCCCTGGACATTGTACATGAGGTAGCCCCGGTCCAGGATGTGCGCGTATGAGCCGTCGGCTCGGCGGAACTGGTACTCACCGGACCAGAACTGCTCATGGTTATCAATGACCACTTGCAGGGTTGCATAGACGTTTTGCAGGTCATCAGGGTGCAACAGCCCGGCCCACCAGTCCATGTGGTACTGAACCTGCTCCTCTTCATAGCCAAATTGAATACGCACGCCCTGGTTGAACCAGAGGTCGTTGGTCAACATATTCCAATCCCATAGCACGTCATTAGTTGCGCGTGCCGCATACTGGAATCGCCTCTCGCTTTCCTGAAGGGCTTCTTCTGCTTGCTTCTGCTGCGTGATGTCACGTGCGGTCGCCGAAACGGCCACTACATTTCCAGAACCGTCCTTAATAGGCGATACGGTCAGCGACACGTGGATAAGCCTGCCATCTTTGCAACGCCTCACTGTCTCATAATGCTCGATGCGCTCTCCCTGTTTTATCCTTTCGAGCATCTCGGGTATCTCATCGACGTGATCGGGTGGAACCAAGATGGCGATAGAGCGGCCGATGACCTCCTCGGCGGAATAACCGTACAGCCTCTCGGCGCTCGAGTTCCAGCTGAGAATTATGCCCTCCAGGCTCTTCCCCACGATGGCGTCGCTTGAAGACGCTACAATGGAGGCCAGCCTTGAAACGGCTTCTTCGCCTTGTTTGCGCTCTGTAATATCGCTGAAAGTGGCTAGGGCGTAAGCAACCCGGCCGTTGGCATCGTAAATTGGAGCCGCAGAAACTTCCAAAGGCACAATCCTGTCCGGTCTGTGTATTTCCATGTCCGTGACTGTACTGGCTTGACCTTGCAACGCTCGCGCGATAGGCATAAGTTCTACAGGGTAGGCCTTGTCCGTTCCCGCAATATATGCCTGGTAGACCTCTGCGAGCTGATCAGCTGATGCACCGGGGAGAATCCCCTTGCCGAGAATGTGTTGCGCTTTGCGGTCTGCGTAATATGCCTCACCTTTGCTGTCGAGGACAAACACTCCCACAGGCATAGCTTCGACAAACTGGAAGAGCGTTCGCTCGCTGTTAAGTAGCTCCACCTCTGCCCGCCTGCGCTCGGTGATGTCCATGAACGACACTACGGACCCGCTAATTACATCACCTTTCTTGATGGGGTGCGAAGAATATTCTGCTGAGAAGCAAGTACCGTCTTTCTTCCATAAGACCTCGTCATCGACGTAGCAGCCTTCTCCCGTGCGGGAAGCGCGAAAAATTGGACACTCCTCCACCGGGTATGGCAAGCCCCCAGCGTGGCTATGATGAATAACGTGATGCATATTCTTGCCCAGCAACTCTTCAGGTTCGTAGCCAAGCATCTGCACGCCGGACCTGTTGATGAAGGTGCACAGCCCGTGGTTGTCTATTCCGTATATACCCCTGTCGGTCGATTGCAGGAGCGCGATCTTCTCCTGCTCGCTCTCCCTCAGGGCCTGCTCAGCTCGCTTACGCTCCACGACGCGGCCAAGCTGGATGCCGATATTTGCCATCACCTCTAGCAATGGCTCGTCAGGCTCGACGGCGTCTTGGGAGAAGAACTCCAACACGGCCACTACTTCTGTTCCGATAAGTACGGGAAAAGCGAATGCCGAGCGGATATCGGTCTCCTGGGCTTCCCTCCTACGGGCAAATGAACTATCCTTGCTGACATCAGTGATCCACACAGGTTTCCCACTAGCCAGAACGCTCCCTACCAGGCCAACCCCACACTCCAGATCCAATGCCTCTGTTCCCCTGCGGAATGCATCGAACGCCTCGGGTCTTGCAAGATGCCAGGTGCTCGTACTAATTAGCCGACCCTCGGTAGTGGAAGATACGAGGTACAGGTGTCCTATCGGCCACCCTGTATGAGCACAGACCTCGTCCAGGCAGACTTGCATGCCTTCTTCTATTGTGGTGGCATTGTTAGCTGCGGCAGCTACAGCCAGGAGCAAATGGACAAGTGAGGTTTCTCGCTGCAGGTCGTGCCCGTTAAAGATGGCGGTCTCGGCAGTGGCTCTATGCGTTATCAATATCGACTCCTTTAGACCCTTGTACCTTGCTGCTTCAGCGAACTATCCAGACTGAGAACGTAGCGCGTCGGATGCGGATCACGGGAGGAAACTGCATAATCGAGGGCCGCCAGACTCTGCTTCACTAATTGCTCAGGGGTTGTACCGGCAACGTAGGGAGCATAGCCAATAAGAGGCGTGAGCCGAACTTGCTGCCCATTAACCTTGAACTCATTAGCCCTGATACGGCGTGATAGATTCTGCAGTCGAGCCTGTGCCGCTTCGTAGTCGGTGTCCGGCAACAGCAGCATAAAGTGGTCCTCATCATCAGGACCTGTCGCGTCGAGTGGCTCGGCGTCGGCCATAATGAGCATGGACACCTGCTGGGCTACCTCCGCCACCCTTTCCTCTCCCAGTTGCGCTCTTACTTGTGCGAGCTCCGGGATAGATATACAAGCCACGGAGCAAGCCGTTGCGTCACGAGTATTGCGAGCTACATCCTTTTCTAACTGCCCTTGGAAGCGGCTCTGAGTGAGCAAGCGGCTCTGCCTGCGTTGCGCGGGAAGTTCATCGCTGGGAACAGGCGGCCGCTCCATCTTTGCGCGCACCCGCGCTAACAGTTCGGTCATGTTGAACGGTTTACGAAGGTAGTCGTCGGCGCCTAAGGCAAGTCCCGCTACTATGTATTCTGTGGAGCTTTTGGCCGTCAGCAAGATAAGAGGTATCGAGCGCGTGTCGGACTGGGAGCGTAGCTGCGCCAACAAAGCAAAGCCGTCCATCTCCGGCATCATCACATCGGAGATAATTAGCTGCGGCCTGGCCTCAGCGATGCGTACAAGTGCTTCTCGCCCGCTGCACGCAACAGTGACGTCATAGCCTGCACGTGTTAGGCCGACTGAAATGAGCTTACGGATCTGCTCCTCGTCATCGACCACCAGCACCGCGTCGCCGGTATTGTTAGGTTCCAGGTTCACAGATGATCTCCCCTTGCCGATGTGCAGCCTGGCATGAAGACCAGTTGAATAGATGCGCTGGGTCCGGCAAGCTGATTAGAATGAATATAGAAAGCACCCACTTTATAATCACACAGCCGCCCGTACCACGTCAATGATTATTGGAGCGACTTCTGTACCATCGGGAGGCACAGATAGTACCGCTACTCGCGTAAACATGTTCTATGTAGAGGTCGAACCTATCCCCGAATCATTAAATTACGTCAATTCATAATTCAAACGTAGTGGACAGGGGCCATCTCACCTTCGTGCTATGCTATAATTTCTCCATGCGCGTCGCGTTGAACGGCTACTTCTGGGACCAGCCCCGTACAGGCTCCGGGCAGTACCTCCACCATCTCTGGTATGCGCTGAACCAACCTCCGTATAATGAGCATGACAAGTTCTCTCTTCTTCGACCTGTCAGGGAGGCCATGCTGCCTGAGGAAACGACCAGGGGCGTAAGTACTCGTGCCTTAGGCCCCTGGTCGAAGGTCGGAAAGCTGGTCTGGGAGCAAAAAGGCGTACTGGGCATGGCACGACGAGCGCGGGCACAACTCCTTCACATCCCATATCTTTCCGCCCCGCTAGCCCAGCCGCGCCGTACCATTGTCACTGCCCACGACGTAATCCCGTGGGTACTACCTGGATACGCCGGGACGCTCCAGATGAGGCTCTACCTCGCGCTGTCGGTCGCGGGCGTGAAGCGCGCACGGTTGGTGCTGGCAGACTCCGAGGCTTCCAGGCGTGATGCGATCCGCGTACTCGGTCTCAGGCCGGAGAGAGTGCATACGGTTTATCTCGGCATGGAAGCCCACCCCGAATACACCCTTGAGCAACTGGACGAAGTACGAGAGCGCTACGGACTACCCGCGCATTATGCCTTTTATCTGGGAGGATTTGACAGGCGCAAGAATGTTCCATTGCTGCTACGGGCATGGCGAGGAGTGCTGTCAGGTCTCGATGGAGAGTGGTGTGACACCGAGGCCGAAAAGCCTTTGCTCGCTATAGGAGGCGCTGTGCCGGAGCCGGGAGGTATCTTCCCGGATGTGCGTAGAGAGGCAGCCTCACTCGGCTGGGATGTGCCCGACGCGCCTGTGCGCTTCCTGGGACGCATCCCGGAGGAAGACAAATCTCTCCTCATGGCCGCCGCCCGGCTCTTCGTTTATCCCTCAGCTTACGAGGGCTTCGGCCTCGATCCGCTGGAGGCGATGTCGGTCGGCTGCCCGGTTGTCTCCTCCTCAGGCGGTTCGCTGGTGGAGGTAGTCGGCGAAGGAGGAATCCTGGTCCCGCCGAATGACGAAAAAGCTCTGGCCCAGGCTGTGATTCAGGCATGGAAAGAGCCGGACCTTCGCGCCCTGCTCGCCCATCGAGGTCGGCAGCAAGCCCTACGCTTCACTTGGGAAAAAACCGCCCGGGAGACGCATACGTATTACCGCAAGGCCGTTGCCTGATTTGGTCTGTTCAGTCTTTAGATTGCATCTGATGATATACCTAGCAGCAAAGCACAATATCCCAGAGCGCAACCGACAGTAGACATATGGGGAAATCCAAAATCCAAAACCCAAAACCCAAAACCAAAATCATGTGGATATGGCATGCAGGCGTAGTGGCCGAATACCAGAAGCCGCTGGCCGCGCTCAGCCGCTATTCCGATCTGGAGCTTACCCTAATGGTGCCGTGCCGTTGGCCTGAGCGTGCCGGGCAGATGGTTGAAGCCGAGGGACCTGTTTCCACAGGTTACCAGTTGCTAAAGGCGCGCACAGCCTTTACAGGCTTTTATTACATATATTTCTACCCTAGCCTCCTTTACCAGTTACTTCGCTTCCGGCCTGATGTCATTTATTGCTATGAAGAGGCGCACACTTTCATGTCGGCGCTTGTCCTGCTTCTTCGCCGCCTTTTCTTGCCTCGGGCCGCCATTCTTCTGTACGCTGCCCAGAATATAAGGAAGAGCTACCCGCTGCCGTTTAGCCTGTTCGAGCGTTACTGCTTTCGACGAGCCGACGCCATACTTGCTTGCGGCACGTCTGTTGACCGAACTCTTCGCTCGAAGGGGTACCGGGGACCTCTACGAGTGGTGCCGCTTCCTACCGATACTTCTGCCTATTTGCCGGACCAGCAAAAGCGCGACGCCATCCGCCGGGAGCTTGGCCTCTCGCCGGATGCGCTCGTGGTCGGTTATGCTGGCAAGCTGGTGGAAGAAAAGGGGTTGCGCACCCTCTGGAGGGCTTTCAGCGAGCTAGCGGATGCTTGTCCCAATCTTCATCTGGTCCTCATGGGCGGGGGGCCTCTCAAGGATGAGCTTATGGATGCCGCGCGTGCAGATGGCCTTACAAATAGATTGCGCATGCCGGGGGTGATACATAATACCGAGTTGCCTGCATATTTGAACGCGCTCGATATTTTCGTGCTGGCGTCCGAGACGCGGTCCAACTGGCGTGAGCAGTTCGGTCGCGTTCTCGTCGAGGCGATGTCATGTGGTGTGCCTGTTATCGGTTCCGATTCGGGAGAGATACCGACAGTGGTTGGTGATGCAGGCCTCATCTTCCCTGAAGGGGACAGCAGGCAGCTTGCTTCAAGCCTGACAATGCTTTTTGACGGTCAGCTGCGAGCCGAGCTTGCCCGAAAAGGCAGGGAACGTGTTCTACGGACCTTCAGCCTGGAAACCGTAGCGACCCAACACTACTCTATCTACCAGGCGATGAGTGGTGAGCGATGAGCAAAACGAGAATCCTAACTATTCCTGAATAGCGAGTATCGTCTACTCATCACTTATTATTCGCCAAACGGTTGAAGGGGTTGGGTGGGCTGAGAGAGGAGAGAGGCAGCGGCGGCGATGGCGGCGATGAGGGCCTGGGGAGTGGGTGGATTGCCGGGAACAGAGATATGGACATCGGCATAGTGATTGAGGGGATAGCGTGCAAGGCCGGGCAGCTTCAGACGTGACCAGTCGCTCCCATTGATGGCACAATCGCCTGCGGCTATGAGGACCGATGGGGAAGGCATAGATGCCAGTTGGGTGAGCACTGGATCGAGGTTGGATAAGGTGAGGAGGCCGGAAACGACAACCACATCGGCCTGAGCGGCTGAATGAACGTGGGTTACGCCCAAATGCCTGACGCGGGATTCGAAGCGGGGTGCATGGAGGGCAGACCATTCGACGGCGAGGGCGTCCGGCCCGCCCATGTGCAGATGATAGACGGACATCGATTTCTGTCGTGCGGTGCTGAAGACCAAGGTAAGCCTCCTTGTGATTTTGGGTTTTGGGTTTTGGGTTTTGGGTTTTGGGTTTTGGATTACTGTTGATCCTTCTAAGCCAAAATCCAAAATCCAAAACCCAAAATGAAAGAGAGCCAGGGAGAAGCCAGGGTACTAAGGGTGTCTGCCAGGGGGAGGGATAAAGCGAGCAGGGCAATTTGTGAGACGACCAGTACTACGACTAGGAGAAGATCGGTGTCTAATTTTAGATTTTGGATTTTGGGTTTTGGATTGACGGGTTGCTTTGTAATTTGTAATTCGTAATTCGTAATTCGTAATTTCGTGAGGCGGGTGAGTGCGAGCCACTTTGCGGCCACCAGCATGGAGCCGAGGAGCATTACTGCCACCCAGAAGCCGCCCAGGGTCGCCACCGCCTGCGCGACCAGTAGAGTCCCGGCAAATCCGCCCAGGGGGGGTAATCCCAGCAGCGAGGCGACGCCTATCGCTAAACCTACCCTGAAGAGGCGGTGGCCGTCCCTGGCACGTGTGGCGCTCACGATGAGGAGTGGCACAGCGAGAGCGAGGTTGACGGCAAGAAGCAGTGCACCTGCCGCGCCGGAATGTGAGCCCAAGAGGAGACCGGTCAGCGACCAGCCGATTTGTGCCGCAATTGTGGCGCTCACAAGCTCGCCGGGTATGAGCGGGGTAACGCCATCATGAGCGGAAGCGTGCCTGTCGGGCAGGCGAACACCTGAAGCGCGTACGCCCGCCAGCAGAATGGCAATAGCCCCCACCCACGCGGTCGAATTGCCGGCCAGGAGGGTG
>JBBRVL010000105.1:0-10883 GCA_038246925.1 Chloroflexia bacterium | reverse complement strand
GCAGGTCAAGCTGTGCAAGTATGACCCCAATCTGGTCGCCGAGGCAAGATTTGATTCGACTCGATTCGACACATTTATCTCAGCTATCTTTCTACCTTAATTTTGCCGGAAATTGGTCTTGACATTGGGGAGTAGTTTAGAAGTACAACGATACGAATACTTGTGGAAGTCATTTCGTAGTACTTACAGGAAAGGGATTACACGAATCACTTCCTTTCTTGAAGCATCTAGTAGTGATCAACAAAATGAAATCCTTCAGCGAATAACAGAGGATGGAACACCAGAGAAGGACGCGGTAGTCAAATTACTTGGCCTTAAGAGTAGTACATCAGATGTGATAGCAGCCGCACTCAATAAACTCAACTTTGAAGAATGGCGAGGCCCTGAGGAAACTCAGTGGATCTTTTCGCAAGTAGCAAGTCAATTAGATTACAGCATATTTATGGCAGATGCTGAGGAAATCGGCTACAAACGCCGCAAGACTGGTGGTGATTTGTCAAGGCCGAACCAATTATTCATTGCCAACGGTGACCACACTGGATCTAGTTCTGCCCAGCCCGCTTCAATTCTTGAAAAACTACTGACTAGAAGCATTCCGACGGCTAGTTTACAGGGATTCTTGACGACTTTGTCGAATATTGGTAAGCAGCGTTTTCTACGTTGTGACCCAAAATACAGATGGTATTGGGATCAGATGCAAGGGAAGATCATGCCAACCAGTGCGTATGGTTTTGCCCCTCTACATAAATTCCTTATGCCTGGCAAGAAAGCGGTAATTAAGAAGGGGGAACTTCCTGAAGAGCGCAAACTCCTTGAGCTTGAAGATGTAGAGGGAGGTACAGGTCGAATAATCAATTTCAGATTAGTAGACGAGGTTGGTTCCGACAAAGTTGAATTTGGGAGCAGCGACATAGTATTCAGCAAGCTGGAGCCCTATTTGTGTAAGGCTATACTGAACGATGCAGCGCAGGAGTACATTGGCTCCACAGAATGGGTCCCTCTCGATGTAAATACTGAGACTGCCGATAAGTACTTCATGTGGGCTTTCATGATTTCTCCAATCGCAAAAAGCACATTTAGGTTACTTCAATCTGGTAAAAGGCATGCTCGGCTGAACCTTGAGGACTTCGTCAATATTCTAGTACCTGACGTTCCTAAGGACGTACAAGAAAAGGCTGTAGAACTCTTTGAACCTCAATGGCAAAGGATGCAAGAGATACGGAAGGAGTTGATAGAGAGACAGAAGCTTCTGAACAAACATATCGCAGACTCATTGAAGGGCACATTACCGTCACTTGATGACAAAGCTAATTGACATACTCTGATTAAGTTGGGCGACAGTCAAACCGGAGAGTAGATTGTGTGTCATTCCTGCTCGACGGGCATGCTATAATTACCCTACCTATGTCCCGTCTTCATACAGGCTGCGTATGAAATGAAAAGATACTATGCATTCCGAATAGCTTCGTGGCTCTCGTGGCTCCTCCCTTCGAGGGTGGGGTACTGGCTTTGCTCTTTGATTGGGGGCATCGTCTTTTACTTCACGCCTCAAATAAGGCAGGCCGTGATGGACAACATGCGCCACGTCCTGCCCCATGCCTCCGAGCACGAGTGGCGCAATATCGCCCGCCGCGTCATCCGCAACACCCTCAAGAATTACTACGATCTCGTGCGCCTGCCCCACATGAAGGCGCGGGACATAGAGAACATGATTACCGAGTTCGAGGGGCTGGAGAACCTGGAAGAGGCGTTCGCCAGGGGCAAGGGTGTAATCGCAATCGGAGGGCATATCGGCAATTTCAGCCTGGTGGCCCAAAAAGCGGTATTACTGGGCTACACCGTCGCGGTTATCGCTGAAGATATCCAGCCGCCGAGGCTGTACAGCTTCGTCAACAAACTGCGGAGCGGCTTTGGCCTGAAGTTTGTCAAGGCAGGCAGCTCGCAGGTGCGAACAATATACAAGCTCCTCAAGAGCAACGGCATGCTCCTCCTCGCCTCTGACCGCGACGTAAACGATTCTGGCACACCTGTGCAGTTCTTCGACGCGCCCGCCGACCTGCCGGAGGGTCCGGTGGTACTCGCTCTCAGGCTGGGAGCAACCGTGCTGCCTGTATATACCGACCGCCGCCCCAACAACAAAGCTACCCTCCACATATACCCACCCATGGAGATGGTGAGTACAGGCGACTACAAGCGCGACATCGAGGTGAACATGCGTCTCGTAGCCCAGGTGATCGAAGGCATGATATCTCGCGCTCCCGACCAATGGGTTGTCTTGCAGCGCGTTTGGGACCGGGAGTATACTGGTGAGAAGGGGTTAGGGATTAGGGATGAGGGGTTAGGCGCGGAAGATAAGCAGGTCGCGCTGGCCCCGGATATCCAGGTTCCGACTCCTAGTCTATAAAGCTGTCAGCCGTCAGCTTCCTAAAGCCCTCACGTTTCACGTTTCACGTTTCATGCCTTCCAACCCCTAACCCCTAACCCCTAATCCCTCGTCTAGAACCGGAGCATCCAATGAGCATCTTTCGTTATTCCCGCTGGGACGGCACCCAGAATATCATGCCGTTTGACGCCGACTCGATTATGGAGGCCATCTCCGAGGACGTGTTGCAGCATGGCGACGTGAAGCGCGCCCTCGAAAGGCTGATGCAACAGGGCTATAAGTTCCAGTCGGGTGAGAAGATGCCCGGCCTGCGCGACCTGCTCGACCGTCTCAAGCAGCAGCGCCAGGAAACGTTGAAGCGCAACAACATGGACTCGGTCATAAAAGACATCAAAGAGCGCCTTGAGAAGGTGAAGGAGACCGAGCGCGCGGGCATCGACCGGCGTGTCGAAGAAGGCAGAATGCAGAGCGCAGAACGCAGTGAGCAGGACGAAATAGGAGAAGGCGGGAAGGGTGGTAACGAGCAACCCGACGCTGAACAGCGTGCAGCTATGCAGAAGATGCTCGAAAAGCTGGCCGAGCGGCGGCGCGAACAGCTTGACACCCTCCCACCCGACATCGGCGGCCAGATAAAAGCTCTACAAGAATACGATTTCATGGACCCCGACGCCCGGCAGCAGTTCGACGATCTTGTGGCTATGCTCCAACAGCAGATGCTCCAGAACAACTTCTCCGGCCTACAACAGGGTATGCAGCAGATGCAACAGGACCCGAAGGTGCTGGAAGAGATGCGCGAGATGGTCCAAGACCTCAACCAGATGCTACGCGACCGGGCAGAGGGCAAGGAGCCACGCTTCAACGACTTCATGCAAAAGCACGGCCACAACTTCCCGCCCGGCATCGAGAGCCTTGATGATTTGATGGCGCACCTACAGCAGCAGATGCAGCGCATGGACAACATGCTCAACTCGATGTCGCCCCAGCAGCGTGCCGAGTTGCAGGGCGCTATGGAGTCGCTCATGCGAGACCCTGCCCTCCAGGACGAGATGGCCGAGCTTGCCGCCCACATGAGCCAGATGATGCCCCAGATGGGCAGGCAGTACCGCTTCTCGGGTGACCCCGACGAGTCGATGCCCATGTCCGAGGCGATGCAGATCATGCAGCAGCTTGACGAGATGGAGAAGCTGGAGCGCGAGTTAAACGCCGCCCGCCGTGGGGACAACATAGACGAGGTAGACTCGGACAAGGTGGGCGACCTGTTGGGGGCAGATGCTCAACAGGCGGTCGACCAGCTAAAGGAGCTAGCGAAACAGCTTGAGGAAGCGGGCTATCTGGAGTGGGACGGCAGCGAGATGCAGCTTACTCCCAGGGCGTCCCGTAAGCTGGGGCAAAAAGCGTTACAGGATATCTTCGCCTACCTCAAGAAAGATGCGTTTGGCAAGCACCCGCTCTCTACAAAAGGTAGGGGTGGCGAGCGGACATACGATACTAAAGCCTACGAGTTCGGCGACCCCTTCTACCTCAACATCGAGTCGACCTTACGCAATGCCGTCTACCGCAATGGCGGGGGTGTCCCGGTCAAGCTCGCGCCCTCCGACTTCGAGGTCTATTCGAGCGAGATGCTCACACAGTCGTCTACCGCGCTGTTGATAGACATGAGCCGGTCGATGCTGTTGCGCGGCTGCTTCCTGGCGGCCAAGAAGGTGGCGATGGCCCTCAACCACCTCATCAGGTCGCAGTTCCCAAAGGACGACCTTTATATCATCGGTTTCTCTGGGTACGCTAGGGAGTTGAAGCCGGAGATGCTGCCCCTGCTCGATTGGAGTGAGTACCAGTACGGCACGAACCTCCAACATGCGCTTATGCTAGCCCGTTCCAAGCTAGGCAGGCGGGGCAGCCCGAACAAGCAGATAATCGTCATCACCGACGGTGAGCCGACAGCCCACCTGGAGGAGGACGGCGAGGTCTTCTTCAACTACCCACCGACCTACCGTACCATTCAGCAAACGATGAGGGAAGTAGTGCGTTGCACCCGCGATCGCATCACCATCAACACCTTCATGCTTGAGCGCAGTTACTATATGGCCGACTTCGTGGAGCAGATGACCAAGGTCAACAAAGGCCGCGCCTTCTACGCCACCCCCGAAGCACTGGGCGAGTACATCCTGGTGGACTACGTGGCGAGCAAGAAGAAGAGGATAAGGTAAAGGAGGCCCAAAATGCTAACCGATAGTAAGGTGATACATAGAGACCCTGAGATACTAAGTGGTATGCTCGTATTTGTGGGTACTCGTGTGCCTGTACAAAATCTCTTCGATTACCTATCGAGTGGCGAGACTTTGGATGAGTTCCTGGACGATTTTCCCTCAGTGAGCCGTGAGCAAGTGGTGGAAGTGCTCGAGTCGGTAGGTGAGATGTTGGAAGCGCAAGCCGAATGAGGAAACTACGTGACAAGTGCTTGCCAGGCGCAGCATCAGCTTGAAGGTCCAAGAGCTATCATCCGCTTCGTGCGCTTGCTGGGTTACTACTCGATTGATTAAGAAGGAATACTTAGAGTGCTTCGTATAGCGACGCAATTTAGTACAGCTAGTAGACGCGTCCCTGTTATTGTTCGAGTTTTCATTGGGATGCTAACTGGATGGCTGCTGTTTCAGTTGTTCACGAATATGGACCTTCTCTTTGACATTCCTGGGAGTCAATTCCACTCATTAGCCCGAGTAAAAGGCTATGCAACCAGCCTTGCGTTTGCACCGGATGGTAAGCAATTGGTAGTAGGTACACAGGGTGATGGTGCACAGCTACTGAGTTTTCCTGATGGAAAAGTTCTACGCACCTTTGACCACGGTTCGGTGTATGGGTTTGCACTTTCGCCAGATGGGCAATTGCTTGTTACAAGGTCTCCAGATAATAGTAGCATTAGCCTATGGCGCGTGTTGGATGGGAAATCGCTCCAAACTATAGAGCGCGATGCACAATGGGCAACGGACATGATGTTTTCGCCGGATGGGAAAATCCTTGCAGTAGCCGCAGCTAACCAAGTGTCAATCTTTGGAGTAGACAATGCAAAGGGTGAAAGCAGCTTGAGCTTTATCAACACCATCAACACACAAAAAAGCGACATCTTAGCACACAGCTTATCATTCTCCCCTGATGGGCAACTGCTCGCTGTAGGAGGTGCGGTCGAGGCAGGTTTGTGGAGAATAGCAGACAGTAAACTCCTACGCACGTTCCCAGGGCATGCAATTAGCATTGATTTTTCACCAGATGGTCAATGGTTAGCAGTGCCTGAGTCTGCAAGCAGTAACAAAATCAACCTGTGGAATGTGAGTGACGGTACCAAAATGCGTAGCCTCATTGAAACTACACCATCATCGGACTCTCAACAGGTACATGGTCTCACCATATCCCCTGACGGTAGTATCCTGGCCACAGTGAATATTGATACTAAGGTTCGTATATGGCAAACGTCTGATGAAACCCCAATGAGAACGCTTGATCTAGGTAGGGGTGGCGCAGGAGCGAGTATTGCTTTCTCGCCCGATAACCGCACCTTAAGTATTGGAACATACGAGAGAGTGAAAATATGGACGCTGGAAGATAGGTGAAAGTGCCAAAGGAAAGCTAATAATCTATTTAATCAGAGAGCGAAAACAAGCATTAGCTCAGTGAAGGCTTTATTTAGACTCGCGCCTGCTGCACCTCTTCACTAATTCCCTGCTTGATACCGGCACCGCACCCGCACTTATAGCAAGCTCGCGTCCCCAGGGTGAGAGGTCGTAATGGGGGTGGCGCGGGTGATTTTGGAACCACGCTCGCTTGAGGCCAATGCTTACAGCCATCTCGTGAAGCTCTTCAAGCCCTTCTTCGCTAAGGTCGTCGGACGCCATATGGCACCACAGAGAGTTCCAGTGCGGACCTCCGGGATAGTCTTTTAGTTCATCAACCAGTATCACAATAAAATCTGCTCCATGGGAATCTACCTCTGTAAGTTCAAGGTTCAAGGTTCAAAGTTCAATCTGCTACTCAATAACCTTGAACTTTGAACTTTGAACCCGCAACACCAGACGAGTTTATCACCACTTTTGGTACAATTGCAATAAGGCTGCCGACAGGCGAAACCGACCAGCGTCGATAACCGTTCTATATCTGCGGCCCCACTGTTCCGCCGGTTACTGTGTGTCGTCTTTACCATCGTCTTTACCATAGAAAGGCTCTTTCCTCCCATGTCCCATTCCCGCCTTCTTCGTCCCCTGCTCGCTTTATTCGTGCTGGCGGCTTCTTTGCTGCTCCCGTCCGCGACACCCGCGCCTGCTTCTGCCGGTGATTTTGTCACTGTGCAGGGCAATCAGTTGATATACCGAGGCAAGCCGATCAAGCTGAAAGGAACTAACTTCTACCCGAAAGACCAGCCCTGGGCCGATATGTGGAAGCGCTGGAAAGGCGAAGCAACTCGGGCTGACCTCCTCCGCGCCCGTGAAATCGGCATCAACTCGATACGTATAATGGTGCCCTACAAGCCGGAGAACGGCTGGACCGATAAAGCAACCGGCGCAGTCGTGCCTGAGTACCTCGACCAACTTCGGCAGATGGTACAGATGGCGGGCGAGTTCGATATGAAGGTGATCGTCGCCCTGTTCGACTTCTATGATATATCGGTCGACAGGCCGGTTGCCGGGAGCGCCGCCGAAGCGCGTAACAAGCGTTACTTGCAAGACATCGTGGGGGTCTTCCGCGACGACGACCGCGTAATGGCATGGGACCTCCACAACGAGCCGGACCACTATGAAACCTGGAACGAGGACCGGGACCCCGCGCAGTTTATCGACTGGATGAGCCGTATGGCCGACGAGATACGCCGCCTCGACCCCAATCACCTGGTGACGGTCGGTATGGGGCAGTTCGATAACCTGTTCGTGGCCGATGCGTCAGGCGCCCCCGAATTGGGCAAGAAAGCCAACGGCCGCACGGTAGCAGACATCAGCGACTTCCTCAGCTTCCATAGCTATAACGCGGGCAACATGGACTGGCAAATAGCTTATATACGCGACCACTCGACTAAGCCGCTGGTATTGCAGGAGACCGGCTGGCCGAGCGGCCCGCCCTGCGTCAAACCTGACTATAGCGAGAGCCAACAAACATTCCTTTACGGCGAGATGATCAAGGCTGCGAAGAAATGGGACCTGTCAGGCTTGATGCAGTGGATGCTGTGGGACCTCAAGCCGGGCGCGTCGATAGGCAAGGGGCGCGAAACCCACGAAGACTACTTTGGCCTACTCAAGCGCGACGGCACCTGGAAGCCCGCGATGCCCCTCTTCAGGGACGGCTGGCCTGTAGAGCCGCTTCCGAGCGCCGCGAGAAGCAACCTGGCCCTGACGAACAACTCGCAGCCTGGGCCGCCCGCCAATCCGAACGCACAACCCCCTCTCTATTTCCCTGAGACCGGACATTACGTACATGATGCTTTCCGTGACTACTGGCGGCGGTTCGGCGGATTGGATGTCTTCGGCTACCCTCTTACGGAGCAACGTGAGGAAGGTGGCTATTGGGTGCAGTACTTCGAGCGTGCCCGCTTTGAGTTGCATGAGGAAGCTTTGAAGATGCCCGGTTATCTTGACCTGGAAAAAGCTGAGAGGTACAAGCTGCTGATAAAGTTGAGCTTGCTTGGGGTTGATCTTGCGAAGAATAAGAGTGGTGGGAAAGGCTTCCCACGTGTGGAAGCGCCTCTTCAATCGCTACCCGGCACTACATACTTCCCCGAGACGGGACATACCCTGTCGGGCAAGATAAGCGAGTACTGGCACTCGCACACCGGTATCACCAACTTCGGCTACCCGATCTCCGAAGCTGCCCCGGAAGTGAGCCAGGCAGACGGCAAGACCTACCTCGTCCAATACTTCCAGCGCACCCGCCTCGAATACCACCCCGAACACTCAGGCACGCCCTACGAAACCCAGCTAGGCCTGCTAGGCAGGGAGTTGCTGGCGAGTAAAGGGTGTAAGTAAGAAGGTCTCTTTGTTGTAATTCTCATAGATATAAATGCTCAGATTACCAGCGTGGTAGAGGCGAACACAAGGTCCGCCTTGTCTAGCGCATCGGTATATGGGGAGGACAAACACAAGGTTTGCCCATACTTCGGCATCGTCTATACCCTAACCTGAACATTTACGCGCTCAAAGGCAATTGACTTTACACTTAGGACAGGATAAAATACGCTCAGTAAACACTCATGTCCACATAAATCACCTTCCACCTGTTGTTCCCTATGCAGCGGGCGGCCCGGGCGTGCCGGATGCGTGATCTGATTGAGTCCCTCGAACATTATTGCAAAGTTAGGAGATAACAAGATGGATACCGGCAGCCCCAACCGCCAGGAAGTCCCGCACGACCCGCAAGCAGAACAACGCCTGGGAAGCAGCCCACAACTTGTCGAAGCCTATATGCAGCCTCCGGCGGGCGACCCGACTTCCCATCCAGCGCAATCAAGCCAGGTAAACGTGGCGAAGAAGAGCAAAGCGCCCCTCATTGCGGGCATAGTAACTCTGGTGGCGCTGTTGGCTGTGGCAGCAGCCGGTTTTTGGTTCTACAACAAAACGTTCAATCGCCCCGCGATGCAAGCTGGACGCGTCTTGCCTGCCAACACTATCGCCTACCTGACGATAGACCCGTCGCCGGAAGGCAGCCAGAAAGAGGCTTTCGACAGGATGCGCGTTGCATTCGAGGCGCAGCCCGGCTTCAAGGAAGCGTGGAGTAACCTCACCGGAGGGGCAGCCGCACTGGGTGAGAGCGTGGGCGTCACTAACGAAGATACGCCCTCCGACATCACCGACTTCGACGCCCTCAGCAGCTACCTCGGCAATAATGTCACTATAGCTCTCCTCCCACCGAGTACAGACGATCTCGAGAAGCTCAGGGAGGCATCGTTCGGTGGCGATAGCGAAAGCGCCCTTGATGTGGCTGGTCGCAATATCGTAGGACTCGTGGACCTCGATTTCAACCCGCTCAACAAGAAAGGGCCCGTAGCTGACCTCAAACAGCAGGCCGACAATGCCGCCAAAGCTGAGGTGGTCGAGAAGTACCGCGACATAGAGATACGCAAATATGTCACAGGCACAACCACGCTCTATTTCTCCCTGCTCAACGACACATCCACGGCTGTAGTCGGCGCGAAAGTCGAGCCTTTGCGTGTAGTGATAGACAAATTCAAGGATGACAACGGCCTGAAGACGGACGCAACCTTCAAGGCGCTGTCGGGTCAAGTGCCACAGGAGCGTATCGCCTCGATCTACGTCAATCTGACTGAGCTATCGAAGCAGGCGAAGTTCATAGCATCAGACACACCCGACGCGAACACCCCGGAGGCCTCGGGTGCCTGGCTGATGACACTGAGCGGGCAGCCGGATGGTATGCAGTTAGATATAGCTTCGCAGGCCAGCATAGAAGGCGTTGGATCGCTCATGGGCGTAGCAGGCGGGGGGTTCCAGGTGAACCCAGGTGCGAAGCCCGACGTTAGCACACTCTCCGACATACCTACCGGCTCGCTCGGCTTCCTGGTCGGCAGCGACCTGAAGAGTGTTGTAGAGTCGGTCCTCGATGCCCTCGCCAAAGAGGACCCGGAGTCGGTGGCCTCTATCGAGGAAGAAGTCCAGCAGAATACAGGTCTTGACCTCCGCAAAGATATACTCGCCTGGATGGGCGGCGATTACCTGCTGCATGTCTCCTCAGTGGGTACACAAGATGCAGATGCATCCCCACCATCTGGAGCATTCCAGATCAAACTCAATGAGGCCGACCGTACCAAAGCTGCCAATGCTCTGCCCAAGCTAATCGAAAACCTATCAGGCGGTGAGCCGACTGACGAGTTTGACTTGGCAGGCGGGCGCTTCTATGCTCTTTCAGACCCATCAGCCCCTATAATCGGTGTAGGCAAAGACAGGATGATGGTTGTTTTTGATGAGGATGTAGATGCAGCCAAAGAGAAGGCTAATGCGGTCGTAAATAACGCAGGCAAGGGCTTCGGCAGCACCCCCGAATGGAAAGCGGTATCGAAGCATCTGCCGATAGATAGCAACCTGATTGGCTACGTCGATATAACGGCGCTGAGAGAGATGACCGAGCGCGGTATGACGGACGAAACTAAAGATGAGTACGAAAAAAATGGCGCGCCCTTCCTACGCCCTCTCAAGAACGCCTTGTTCGGCTCCGCTACCCAGGCCACACGCGAAGGCAACATGAGCCGCAACCACACAGTTATATTCCTCGGCGTCAGCAAGTAACTCACTGGCATATTATCTGCTTCTCTGGAGGCCAGGAGGAAACAAGCATGAGTTGTCTCAGGGTATTGCTATGTATCATATTCCCGCCGCTCGCCGTCATCGACAAAGGCTGTGGCTCTATTTTGATCGTTACTATATTGACGCTCCTCGGCTGGATACCGGGCGTCATAGGCGCGCTGATTATCTGCAACCGAGATGCGTGAGGCGAGGGGTTGGGGATTAGGGAT
>JBBRVL010000104.1:0-10896 GCA_038246925.1 Chloroflexia bacterium | reverse complement strand
TACATCAACGCCCACGGCACAAGCACACCTCTTAACGAGAAGTTCGAGACTCTTGCCATCAAAAGGGCCTTCGGAGAGCACGCTTACAAGCTGGCTATATCTTCCACAAAGAGCATGACGGGCCATCTGCTCGGCGCGACTGGTGCTTTGGAGGCGATCTTTTGCGTCAAGACGATACAGGACGGCATTATCCCGCCGACCATCAACCAGGAAGTGCCCGACCCTGATTGCGACCTCGATTATGTGCCAAACAAGGCCCGCAAAGCTAACATCAGGCGCACCATGTCGAACAGCATGGGCTTTGGCGGGCGCAACGCGATGGTGGTAATCGAGCGGTATGAAGAATGATTAGAAACTATGAATTACGAATTATGATTGAACCGCAAAGACGCACAGACGCAGAGTTTAATTAGGGACTAGGGGTTAGGGATTAGTAACCTTGAGCCTTGAACTTTGAATTCGTTACCTGGTTGCTGATAGTTCATTCGTAATTCCCGACGTAGGAGGGTAGGGTCTTGTTACTTAGAAGAGAGATGTTTAACAAGCAACTTCGCCCTTTAGTACTGGCAGTTGCCTTCCTTCTCCTGGGTACAGTGGTCCCGCTTGGGGTGTTTCTGTCTACGCAGGCCGCCACGGGGGAGAAACCGGCAGCCACCAGGCCTGGATACGGGAATCTGCCCCTCTCCTTCGAGCCTAATGTTGGGCAGGCGGAGGTCACGGCCCACTACGTTGTCCGCACGGGTGGAGGGTTGATCTCATTTTCCTCCGGTGAAGTCAACCTCGCGCTCCCCGGTGCGGATTTCAAGGACGACGACGGCACATGTGAGGCCCCTTCACGTGCGCTCGTTCCGACTGGGCTGAGATTGCGCTTCGTTGGAGCCGATGAAGATGTGCAGCCGTTGGGCGGTGAGGTCCTTGCAGGCACGATGAACTACTTGCTGGGCAGCGACCCCGCGTACTGGCGCACCAACTTGCCCACATATGGAAACGTACTCTATCCCGAACTTTACCCCGGTATCGACCTGACTTATTCGGGCGCGAATGGCCGTCTCAAGAGCACCTACAGGGTGGCCCCGGGCGCTGACCCCTCACGAATCGCGTGGCGCTATACGGGTGCGGAAACCGTTACTATTGATGCAAGCGGCGCTCTGCAGGTGAGTATGAACGGTGGCGTTGTCCTCACCGAGCAGCCACCCCTGGCGTGGCAAGATATAGACGGCCGTCGGGTAGCCGTTGACGTGCGTTACGCGAAGGCCTATAACGGCAGTATCAGTTTCGCGATCGGTGATTACAACGCTGACTACCCACTCACTATAGATCCCGAGCTCACCTATTCGACCTACCTGGGCGGCGGCGCAAGTGAGGACGGCAATTCAATTGCAGTTAACAGTGCGGGCAGTGCCTATATCACAGGTTACACACTTTCCAGCAACTTCCCAACTCACAATCCCTACCAGCCGTCATCGCAAGGGTCGCGCGACGTGTTTATTACCAAGCTCAACCCTGTCGGCACCGGCTTCCTCTACTCGACTTACCTCGGCGGCTCGGGAAACGACCAGGGTAAAGGTATTACCCTTGATGCCTACGGAAATGCCTATATCACAGGTGTTTCTACGTCCACAAACTTCCCAACCACACCCGGCGCATACCAGCCTAACTCGCGCCTCGGGGAAGAAGTCTTCATAACAAAATTGAGCAACGACGGGTCGACACTTCTGTACTCCACATATCTGGGTGGGACGTCCAGCGAGGAAGGCAACGCGATTGACGTCGATAGCGCGGGTAATGCTTATGTGACCGGCTTCACAACCTCCGCAAACTTCCCCACACTGAACCCCTTCCAGTCAACTCTGCACAGCGTTCAGGATGCCTTCGTCACAGAGTTGGACCCCTATGGGAGGGCGCTTATTTACTCTACATTCCTGGGCGGAAGCGTCGGCCTCGGGGGCAATTACGATGACGGCCGCGGTATCGCCGTTGACGGTACCGGTAACATATATATCGTGGGTGCCACCGGATCAACCGACTTCCCAACAGCTAATGCGTTCCAGACCCAGAACGGCGGCCAGATGGATGTTTTCGCATCGAAGTTCAATCCCCAAGGTTCGGCGCTGCTCTTTTCTACTTATTTAGGTGGGACCAGCGGCGATGAAGGCATGTCAATGGCCCTGGACGCTCAAGGGAACGCATATTTGACCGGTTTCTCCTATTCTTCCAACTTCCCTGTGGTCAACGCTTACCAACCGGCGCAGGGCGGTTTAGGAGATGCTTTCATTGCCAAACTGACTCCAGTCGGGATGCCTACATATGCAACCTATCTGGGAGGGAGCAACTTCGATGCCGGTTTCGGCATGGCGGTTGATAGCTTAAACAATGCTTATGTGACGGGCTATACCCTTTCCGGCAATTTCCCCTTGGCTGACCCTTACCAATCCACTCTGAGAGGACCAACCGACGCTTTCGTTACCAGGCTAAACGCGGCAGGCAACGCGCTCGGCTACTCCACCTACTTGGGCGGAGGAGACTACGAGCACGGTAATGCAATAGCCGTGGATTCAGTTGGCGCTGCCTATGTCACAGGCGATACTTACTCGCCTGACTTTCCTGTGGTCAACGCGGTCCAACCGAACCCAGGCGACAGGATCGATTCGTTTGTCTCCAGGCTGCTCGGCCAGCCACTTGTCACGCCGACTGCTACGGCGACGCCTATATGTGGACCTTCGTGGCAGATTGTGTCAAGCCCAAACTTAGGCACCGACAGTTACCTCTATGGTGTGGCAGTCGCATCAGCTAACGACGTTTGGGCTGTTGGACGCAATAGCGTCTCCCCAAGCCGCACACTTACAGAGCACTGGGACGGCACCGCGTGGAGCGTGGTACCCAGTCCGAATGTTGGTTCAGGTGCTAATTACCTGTTCGATGTGGCCGTTGCCAGTGCAAACGATATATGGGCAGTAGGCCGTTTCAACAACCAGAGCGGTGTGGAGCAAACACTGACGCAGCACTGGGACGGCACCGCATGGAGCGTGGTATCCAGTCCGAACGTTGGGTCAGGTAACAACCTTCTCTCCAGTGTGGCAGCATTATCAGCTGGGGATGTGTGGACTGTGGGTTACTATACCAACGCAAGTGGCAGACAACAGACCCTGACGCAGCATTGGGATGGAACTAGCTGGAGCATAGTCCCTAGTCCGAACGTTGGATCAAACCATAGTCAGCTGTTTGAAGTTACATCTCTATCATCTGATGACGTATGGGCTGTGGGCCATTATGATAATACGACTACCCCTTTCCAGACACTAATAGAGCACTGGGACGGCGTCAGTTGGAGGGTGGTGCCGAGTCCCAACCCGAGGCCAGACCGAATCGCGTCCCTCTTTAGTGTCACAGCCATAACAGCTAGCGACATATGGGCGGTGGGCTATTACAATAATGCAACAGTTACAGAGCAAACACTTATAGAGCACTGGGACGGCACGCAGTGGAGCATCATATCAAGCCCTAATCCTGGGCCGAATAACAATCGGCTTGAAAGCGTATCGGCAGTTTCGTCCAGCGACGTCTGGGCTGTGGGTGAGACCAGTAATGGGGCAGGTTTCGAGCAAACACTTATAGAGCATTGGGACGGTACCGGCTGGAGCGTGGTACCCAGCCCCAACATTAGTTCGGGTGCTAATTATCTGTTCAGTGTGGCAGGTGTCGGTGCAAATAATGTATGGGCGGTTGGCATATCGGTAACCTCAACCAGCTTAGACGCACTCATAATGAGGTATGATTCTGAGTGTAGCACTGCCACTCCCACCAGCACACTTACACCGACGCCATACCCCACTTTCACGACCCCGCCGACGAACACACCTGTGCCTGTAGTGACTAATACCCCTGTACCGGTCGAGACGAACACCCCAGTACCTGTACCTAGTGGCTCCCCGACTAACACATTTGTGCCAGCACCAACCAATACATCTGTGCCGCTGCCTACCTCTTGTAGCACGCAGTTTGTAGACGTACCCTCTACCAGCACATTCTACACCCACATCCGCTGCCTTGCCTGTCAAGGCATCCTATCAGGGTACTCAGACAGCACATTCCGCCCCAATAACCAGGTTACCAGAGGTCAGCTAGCCAAGATGGTCTCTAACTCCGCTGGCTTCTCTGAGACTATCACAGGTCAGACCTTCCAGGACGTTCCTCCTTCTAACACCTTCTATGTGTGGATAGAGAGGCTAACCAGAAGGGGACACATGACAGGGTACTCATGTGGAGGAGTAGGTGAGCCATGTATAAACAACATGCCTTACTTCCGCCCGTTCGCTAATGCCACTCGTGGGCAGACGGCTAAAATTGTCGCTAATGCGGCGGGTTTCACCGAAGCACCGAGCGGGCAAACATTTGAGGATGTGCCTGCCACGCATACTTTCTACGAGTTTATTCAGCGTCTTGCCAGCAGAAATGTCATGCAGGGTTATACTTGCGGTGGGCCGGGTGAGCCTTGCACTACCGGAAGACCATACTTCCGCCCGCAGAACGACGTTACCAGGGGACAAAGTGCCAAGATCGTAGCAAATGCTTTCTTCCCAGGTTGCGATCCTGCGCGACGTTAGCCTCTTGAGGTCCAACAATAAGAGAAGAGGCCCACCACGCTGGCAGGCCTCTTCTCTTATTTGCTTATAAGTGGTTTATTACGGTTGATCGCCCGGCCAGAAGACGTCGAAGCTGACCTCGTAGCGGCCACCGCTGTACTGGCCCAGCGCGTTGAATGCTTCCTGGCCGAGGTCTATCACAATGCCCTTTGAACGCACGTAGGGTATGTCGGGCCAGTTTATCACGTCGATGAACTGCACGAATATGGAGCGGTTGCCCCTGGTTACTCTAGCCCAGCGTCCATAGAGACCGAGGTCGGCGGGGGCAGCGGCGTACAGGCCCTGGCCCACATAGTTTTGCGGCAGGTTGCCCCAACTCTTGTTGAGGCTGATGACGCGCTCCCAGTTGGCGTTGAACACTGTCGCCTCGCCCCGGAAGCTCATGTTATAGCCGGACCGAGAAAGAGGTGTTGTCCAGGCAGTATCCAGCCCCAATGTCATATGCATATCAAGCAGATCGGCTCCGAGCCTGCCCAGGAAAACCTTCCCCTGGGGACCAAGCTCCATGCGCGCGCGCTCGAAGTATTGTACGGTCAGGCCATTCTCGCGCAGCTCCTCGGAAATAGGATAGCCGAAGATAGAGAGGCCACCGTTGTTGCGCCAGAACGTACCGAATGCTCCGCCGAGGGTGTGTCCGGTCTGCTCGAAATATGTGCGGTCTCCAGTTATGATCGGGTTGCCTGGAGCAAATTCACGCCCCTGTGTCACCAGATTGCCAACGCTTGTAAGCTCCACCTTCCAGGGGCGGATGCTGTTGGGGTGGTACTCGAACCTGCTTCGCTCGAAGTACTGCACGATGACGCCATCTTTGGTGAACTCTTCTGAGATGGGATAGCCGTAGATGTTCACTCCGCCGTTCATCAGCCAGTAGTTCAGGAAGGCGTCTTTGAGGTAGTGGGCCGTCTGGCGGAAATATACCGAGTTAGAAGAATTAGTGAGGACGGGCGCGGCCTCTGCGATGGAGGACTTAGCGCTTTGGGGCGCCTGATACGAATTGGCGGTAGCAAGATAAGACGGGGCCTGGCGGGCAGTGCTGAAATGGGCGGTGGGGGCGAGGGAGAGAGTTAACGCAATGCTTGCGCCGACCGTCGTGGCCCACCATCGGATACGTGTGCGAATCTTACTCATAGGCGTAATTGACTCCTTCCGGGTAGCATACCTATACGCACAGGATTGTAGCCGACGCGTATGTGCTTTGTCAACTAGGTTGATTGGGGGGAGTGGGAAAAGAGAAGATGCAATACCGTAGGGGCGGACCCATGGGTCCGCCCCTACCTCTACCTTATGTTGGCTACATTGGCCGGAGATCACTTTCTCTAGTTGTTCGGGTCGCTGAACAAGCCGAGAGTAAGGATCTTGGCTACCTGGGCGCGGGTGGCGGGGATGTTGGGGCGGAAGGTCTGGTCGTCGTAACCTGACATTACTTCAGCCGAGCTTGCCGCCTGAGCGTAGCTGTAGAACCAGTCTCCCTGGCTCACATCCGCGAAGTTGGTGATCACAGGTGATTCCATGGCCCAGCTGCGGGCGATGAAGATCATCTTGGCGAGTTGGGCACGAGTCACGTTCGCCACCGGGCGGAAAGTGCCGTCGGTATAACCGCTTATGACCCCATGAGCCGCCGCGGTCTCTATGTAGTTGTAAGCCCAATAGTCGGCAGGCACGTCACTGAATGTGGGTGACTGAGGCGTCACGATCTCCCACTCCATAGCGCCGACCAACATCTTGGCGAACTGTGCTCGCGTAACTTCGCTGTTGGGGCGGAAGGTGCCGTCGGTATAGCCTGTGATCACGCCCTGCTCCACCAGGTACTGCACCGGGTCGTCAGCCCAATTTCCCTCCGCAAGGTCGGCGAATGGGTGCCGCCTGGTGAGCGTGATCATGTATGCGGTAGTGGTAAATGGCGTTGTGCCAGAGATATTGACGGAGGCCCTGACGCGCTCGATATCAACGTGATGCTGTGGATTCTCAGGTACAGTGACCCTGGCATGGATGATGTTAGCGTAGCCGGGTATTGTAAGAGTGGTCGTCGGGTTAACGCTCACATCCCAACCGCGCAAGCTGCCTCCGTCAAGGGTAACTTCGGTAGGCTCGTCAAGGTGATTGAAAAGAAGTTTCCGATAGTTAGCGGTCTCGCCTGGGCGAGCATGGCCGAACTGCACCCAGGGGCGCAACCTGATGGGACGTGGTGTACCTGTTACTGCCGGATTTTCGGGTGCGGCCACGACCTCCTCAGATTGCGCTATGGCACCTGAAGGTAGGGGTCCCGATGTGAGCGCCAGGATCATTACCAGCCCCACAGCCAGGGACTTGCTTATCTTGTGATTAGTTTTCATCTGCTTGTTTCTCCTATCTTGCGAACGGCTCGTCCTTGATAGACGGTCCTTGTGGATGTTGGGCAGCCCTACGCTTACTCTAGCAGCGAGCGGTCATGCGCGATAGGGGAAAATGGTAAAGAGTTTGTTAATTGTTTGTAAAATAGATTGCGTGTAGGGGCGGACAACCTAAGAGAGACAAGAAGTAAGGATGTCTGTCTTGCTCCGACTTATGCCTCTGCTCCAACTCTGAACACTTACCTGACCCCGATTTGTTTGACATTTACATAACCACTCCATATACTAATTCCGCATGGGTTATGGACGGCCGCTAATTTTTGGCGCGGGTCCTACGTTGTTTATATTGTGCTACCGTCTTGTTGGAAAGACCATCCCTGTTGATGTAGCAGGGACTAGACCCATGAGAAAGACCCTATGCGTATAATTCTCTATACCGGCAAAGGCGGCGTTGGTAAGACCAGTGTCTCGGCTTCGACTGCCTTGAAGCTGGCTGACAATGGTTACCGCACGCTTGTCATGAGCACGGATGCCGCTCACTCGCTGGCCGACTCGTTTGATATTACGCTCGGCAATGAGCCTGTTGAGATCGCGCCCAACCTCTGGGCGCAGGAAGTCTCCGTGTTGCACGAAGTAGACACGTTCTGGGTGACGCTTCAGAAGTACCTCAGCACGCTCCTATCGTGGCGCGGTATGGAAGATGTGGTGGCCGAGGAAATGACCGTGCTCCCAGGCGCGGAAGAGCTTGCGGGCCTGGTTCGCATCGTCAAGCACTACGATTCCGGCCTGTATGACGCTATCATCGTTGATTGCGCCCCCACGGGCGACACGTTGCGCCTCCTATCATTCCCAGAGATCGCTCGCTGGTGGCTCGAAAAGCTCTTCCCCATACAGCGCCAAGCCACCAAGGTAATCCGCCCCTTCATGCGCGCGGTCACCGACATGCCGATGCCGGAAGATAACGTGTTCGAGGCGATAAAGCAGTTGCTGATGCAGCTTGACCGCATTCACGGCCTGCTTGCAGATCAAAAGATGACCTCTGTGCGCATCGTATTGAACGCCGAGAAGATGGTCGTCAAAGAGGCCCAGCGCGTCTACACTTATCTCTCCCTCTTTGGTTATTCTACCGATATGGTGGTGTGCAACCGCCTCTTCTCCGCCGACATGGGCGGCGCGGGCTTCCAGACGTGGCGCGATGTGCAACGCCGCAACCATAAGCTGGTCGAAGAGAGCTTCAACCCACTGCCGATAAAGGATGTGCCCTTCTTCGACACCGAAGTGGTTGGTGTCGAGATGCTACGCAAGATGGGTGAGGCAATATTTGGGGATGCAGACCCGGCGGGTGTCTTCTTTGAGGGTAAGGTGCAAACTATCGAGCCTGTTGGCACAGGCTATGTGCTCAAGTTGCCCCTGCCCTTTGCCAGCAAGGAGCAGGTAGACCTCATGCAGACGGGCGACGAGCTTGTGGTGCAAGTTGGGGATTACAAGCGCAACCTGATCCTACCACGCGCCCTGGCAATCTTGCAGGTAGGCAGCGCCAAGCTGGACAACGGTGAGTTACGCATTACTTTCAATTCTTGAGGGGTTAGGGATTAGGGGTTAGGGATTGGTAGTCGGGTATCTTACTTCATGTTGTCTCTAATCTCTAATCTCTAATCCCTAACCCCTAACCCCTAACCCCTAACCCCTAATCCCAGGCAAACCCGGTTGGACATTTGCTTTTTACGGTGGTATAGTTTATCCCAGCAGAGGCATTCAGATGGAACAAGAGGGAACAGACAGCCAAAATACCGATTTGCCCGCGGCACAAGATGAGGCAGAGGTTCACGGCGGGCATGGAGACACAGCTTCCGGTGAGGGTTTTACGACCCCCACCTCGACGCGTCGTGAGCCTACGATCCTCACCATGCAAGACCTGATCGATCTCCCCAGGCAGATACTACCCGAGGAGACTTATATCCATCTTCGGAATGCTTGTAGAGAGGCCTCCCTGGCCGCATTCACCCTCTGGCGCAGTGTCGATAAGGCGCGCAAAGGCAACGCAACGAAGGTACGAACCCACATCGATATAGAGTAAGGAATTATGAGTTTTGAATTATGAATTAGTGGTCGTTCTCATAATCCGTAATTCATAATTCATAATTCAAAACTCATAATTCAAATGACGCGGTACGCTCAATGTCAAAAGGTACTTCCCAGCGCAAACAGCAGGTAGAAGCCGCCGAGAAGCCTGAAGAGGCTCTCAACGGTTCGGCGCCGCCTACCTCTACCTCCCCAAATAATACAGGTAAGCGCAAAACCACCCCCAAGCGTGGACGGGCTACGTACATGCTGAACGACGAGACTTTTCTCGATGAAGGGGAGCCTTCTCTTGCATCCTCCTCGGGTGATGCAGATTCAGTTGCTTTTGATGATCTTGATGCGACCGAACGCTTTGACCTGGCCGACAGCCACAACCGGGGCGCGAATGCCCACGGCGGGAGTATTGTTGAGCTGCTTGATGAAGCGTATGACAGGCTTGCTCTTGATGATGAGGATGTTGTC
Organism: Chloroflexia bacterium; assembly: GCA_038246925.1. Lineage (GTDB taxonomy): Bacteria > Chloroflexota > Chloroflexia > QHBQ01 > JADMIH01 > JADMIH01. Next base: position 1,379 of record JBBRVL010000104.1, on the reverse strand, counting down.
GAGGTCAAAGTTGCAGTTAGCAAAGCCAGGACCAACCGAGTTCGCGCAAGCAAGCAGAATGGACATTCTCCAGCCCCCACGGTGGTAGAGGCCCTGGAGATTGAGGCAGGTGAGATTTCATCGGAAGAGCCGGAACTTGAGGAGAGCGAGCCGGATGCAGATGCGCTGGCTATCGCCGCTACGGAAGTCGAAGAGGTAATTGAGGAGCGACCTGAGGAGCTTGAGCGTGTTATCGACCGCGTGCTTTCCACCGAGGGTGTGTCGGTTGACGACCCGGTACGCATCTACCTGCGCGAGATAGGGCACACAGCCCTCCTGAAATCCCCCGACGAAACGTTGCTTGCCGAGAAAATGGTGCTGGGACATAAGGCCGCTGCCGAGCTTGCTCTTCTCGATGAGGGCCTCGCATTAGGTGACTCGATCCCCGATGGGTATGAAGAGCGCAGACGCGAGTGTCTTGCCGCCGCCAGGGCCGGGAAAATGGCCAAGGAATTGCTGGTGCAGGCAAACCTCCGCCTCGTGGTGAGCATCGCCAGGCGATATATCGGGCGCGGCCTCTCTTTGCTCGATCTGGTGCAGGAGGGGAATATCGGTCTGATGAAGGCCGCCGATAAGTTCGACCATAAGAAGGGCTTCAAGTTCTCGACTTATGCTACATGGTGGATCAGGCAGGCGATCACCCGCTCTATTTCCGACCAGAGCCGGACCATTCGCCTCCCTGTGCATGTCACCGAGATGGTGACCAAGCTGAGGAGGGCGGCGCACGAGCTGCAACAGACTCTCCTGCGCGAGCCGACCGAAGAAGAGCTGGGCAATGCGCTCAATATGCCCCCGGAGAGGGTCCGTCGCATCCTTGACATGGCCCGCCACCCAGCCTCTCTTGATGCTCCGATGGAAGAGGGTGAGGACAGTTTCCTGGGCGACTTCATCGAGGACGAGCATACCGGCGCGCCGGAGGAAGAGGCGTCGCGCCAGATGCTTAAGGACCAGGTAGAGGATATCCTCAAAAAGCTGAACGACCGCGAGCGCCAGATACTCCAGATGCGCTACGGACTCATGGACGACCGTCCCCGCACGTTGGAAGAGGTCGCCAAGGAGTTCGGCATCACGAGAGAGCGCATTCGTCAGATCGAGACGCGCATCCTGCGTAAGCTGCGATATAACCGGGGAGCAAACAAGCTCAAAGGCTACCTGGAATAGCGAACCAACCCGGACTGACCATTATCGCCCGTGCCTAGCATGAGGCGGTTTTTCTATACCCCTACTTAAAGAACACATTTCAAGACTGTAGGGGCGGACCAATGTGTCCGCCCGGTACGGGCGCATCCCAGGCAAGGGCGGACCCATTGGTCCGCCCCTACGTTCCTTTTGGCTGTTTT
>JBBRVL010000103.1:0-10906 GCA_038246925.1 Chloroflexia bacterium | reverse complement strand
TCGACCACCGTGCTAGGTGTCCCTGTGGCTTTTCCTGTGCTGCTTGCGCCCACCGCAGGCCACAAGCTATGCTGCGACGAAGGCGAATCAGCGACAGCCGCCGCAGCCGCCAAAGCCAATACCATCATGATCCTTTCCACCCTGGCGACTACCTCTTTGGAAGATGTGGCGTCAGCGTCAGACGGTCCGAAGTGGTTCCAGCTTTACGTCTACAAGGATAAAGAAGTGACCCGCAATCTCGTTGCGCGCGCTGAAGCCTCTGGCTACAAAGCCCTCTGCCTCACGGTGGACGTGCCGTTCATCGGCTACCGTGAGCGCGACCTGCGCAACGCGTTCAGCTTTCCATATCCCCTCGCCAACTTCATGGAGACTGCATTGGAGAAGATGCCCATCGGCGTAGTAAACACCTCCTCCGGCCTCGGCAGCTACATAGCCTCCAAGTGGGACCCTTCTCTCTCCTGGAAAGACCTCGAATGGCTTTGCTCTATCACGAAGTTGCCGGTAGTCGTCAAAGGCATATTGACAGGAGAAGATGCGGTTCTGGCCGCCGAGCATGGGGCAAAAGGCGTAGTCGTCAGCAACCATGGCGGCCGCCAGCTAGACTCTGCCATCTCCGGCATTGCTGCCCTCCCCGATGTAGTTCAGTCGGCAGGCGACAGGCTTGAAATGCTAATGGATGGCGGAGTGCGGCGTGGTACCGACGTGCTAAAGGCTCTGGCTCTTGGTGCGAGGGCTGTGCTTATAGGTCGCCCCTACCTCTACGGCCTTGCAGTCGGAGGAGAAGCAGGCGTTGATCGTGTCCTCACCCTCCTTCGCCAGGAACTCTCCTTGGCCATGGCCCTCACCGGCCGCCCCGACATAGCGAGCATTGACCCAGGTGTACTGGCAACGTGAAACTTGACGATCCCTAATCCCTAATCCCTAACCCCCAATCCCTAATATGCTATACTATCCAAACTAACCAAACAGGAGCTAACATGGCATCAGATACAGCGCCAGGCTTCAACAGTGAGGGGCAGGAGATTACCGCCCAATCGCGGCGAAAAGAAGCTGTCAGCTACGACTCCGGCCTCGCGCCGACCTGTATGATCTGGTTCGTATTCATCGGGCTTGGCATATTGATAGGCATTATGCTGATTTGGGGCATCGGGCACTTCGACGCCATCTCCCGCTAACACCCAAAATAGTCTCACTTGCATAGCAGGGGACCCCTTCTCCTCTGCTATGCGCGCGTCTGCCACACGGGACATTTGGCCCACCCCCATTAACCCAACTGTGCTATAGACCTCCCCTTACCCTTTCTCTATACTAAATCTAACGAAAGTACTCGATGCCGCTAATTCGTAACTCGTAATTTGTAATTCGTAATTCCCAAAAAGTGTTGCTTCATTCCTCTGATCTACAACCTAGATTACGCACGGCGCGGCGCGTGTTCGGCCTTGTGCCTATCATTGTCTTCCTGCTTACGCTCGTGCTCTTCGCCGCGCCTGTCACACCTTCAGCGGTTCAGTTCCTCCACCTGCTGCTCCGTTCGGTCGTAACATCCCTCGCCTCCTCCTTCGTCTGCATAGCGGCATACGGCTTCTACCGCTACCTCATCGAACGCTCTCCCGGCCTCTAATAAGCAGGCCAGACCTTCAAGCCAAATCGTAGGGGCGGACCAATGTGTCCGCCTTTGTGTATAGCAATTACTTGGTGCATGGAAAAGGGCGGACACATTGGTCCGCCCCTACAACCACTCTTGGGGTGTCAGGCGCGTGGGAAAGGCAGCACCCACACCCAGATCACCACGGTGAAGACTACACTCCCAGCGATGACGAATAGGTGAAATACCTCGTGGAAGCCCAATACTCTGGGGAATGGGTTTGGCTTCTTGCGTGCGTATATTATTGCCCCTACCGTATACAGAGCGCCCCCGAACAGTAGCAGTCCTATCACGTACCAGGGAAGCGCCGCCAGAAACGCAGGCAGCGCCAACAGCGATATCCAGCCCATAGCGATATAAAGCGCCGTGCTCAGACGGCGCGGCACCTGCCATGTCACTCCCGGTAGCCCAATGCTCACGGAGAGCGCTACTCCCACCACCGCGGACGCCCATACCGCTATAAGCATAACTGTGCGAAAAGTGCCGGTTAGCAAGTTAAAGCAAAGTGGGGTATAGGTCCCGGCGATCAAAAGCGAGATGTTTGAGTGGTCCAGCGAACGCAGGACGCGGCGAGGTTTATCGGTCCACGCGCCTATATGATAAATCGCGCTCACACTGTAAAGTGCGACCATGCTCAGCCCGAATACCAGCATCGAGTATAGACGCGGCGGATCGTCCCTGCTCAACCATGTGAGCGCTAATGTAACAGCCACCGCGCCCACGGCAGCGGCGGCATGGAACCAGCCCCTCAGCAGCGGCTTAGTGGTCATGGTATGAATAACTCTCTCGCTTGAAGTCATCCCGGAAAATCACCAGGTATAAAGGTCAAGATAAAACTTCGTTTTGTCATTCTGAGCGTAGCGAAGAATCTCGTCCCTCGCGTACCAAGCCGGAATTGTCATTCTGAACGCAGTGAAGAATCCGTACTAAAGGTCTGTGTTGAGAGAACGGATTCTTCACTGCGTTCAGAATGACAAGGGTAAGAGGTTTGCGGCCTGGTTGCAGCTTTCCCTCTAATCACCTTATCCCTACAGCGCGTCCATTACCCTTTCCATTATCGCCAGGCCCTCGTTGGCCGTTTCTTCGTCCAGCACGAGCGCGGGGCAGAAGCGAATAGTAGAGGGACCAGCGCCTAGCAGGAGCAGGCCGTTCTTGAAGCAGTCGTCCACGATGCGGTCGCGCATCACAGGGTCGCCTGACCTGGTGGCACGGTCCGACACTATCTCAGCGCCGAGCATCAACCCCATGCCGCGCACGTCGCCAACGAACGGATAGCGGTCTACCCAGGTCTCAATCCGCGCCTTCATCATCTTGCCAACTCTGGTGGCATTCTCCATCAGACCCTCTTCGAGGAGACGGATCGTCGTTTGCGCGGCGACCACAGCCAGCGCATTTCCTCCATAAGTATTAGCGTGCGCGCCCGAAGGCCAGGTCATCATGCTCTTGCGGGCCACCATCGCGCCCATCGGCATTCCAGATGCAATCCCCTTGGCAATGCAAACAACGTCCGGCTCCACGCCCCAATGCTCTATAGCGAACATCTTGCCCGTGCGTCCCATGCCCGATTGCACTTCGTCTACAACCAGCGGTATCTCGTAACGGTCGCACAGGTCGCGCAGCGCCGGGTAAAAGTCGTCCGGCGGGACAACATAGCCTCCCTCGCCCTGTATCGTTTCGACGAAAATGCCCGCTACCTCGTGCGAAGATACAAGATGCCGGAACATCGTCTTCTCGATGTAATCCACGCAGGCGCGTCCCAACTTCTCTGTCGGCACGTCAAACGGCGGCCTGTACGTATTAGGGTACGGTGCATGGTAAATGCCTGCCACAAGCGGCTGGAACCCTGTCCTGTGCAGGTACTTGCTCGACGAGAGCGACATCGCGCCGTACGTGCGCCCGTGGAAACCGCCCAGGAACGAAATCAGCACAGGTCGCCCGGTGTGGTGGCGGCACAGCTTCATCGCCGCCTCTATCGACTCGGTGCCGGAATTTGTGAAGAAGACCTGCTTCTCGAAGTTGCCTGGGGTAATGCGGCAGAGCGTCTCCGCAAGCTCGACGGCGCCGGGCAGGTAGAAATCGGTGCCCGCCATGTGGATGAACTTCTCAGCCTGGTCTTTGATTGCCCGCACGATCTCAGGGTGAGCATGGCCTGTAGCAAGCACGGCAATCCCGGCTGTAAAGTCGATGAAGCGATTGCCGTCAACGTCCCACACCATGTTGCCTTGACCCCTTTCCATAACGAAGGGGTAAGAGCGTGTATACGAGGGAGAGATAACCGCAGCGTCGCGGCTGATAATCTGTTCGCCCGCAGGACCGGGGAGCGGGCCGTGGATTTCGGCTGTATGCTCTATATGGGCAGGGCTGCCATTGGCGCGTTTATCGGCAACGTCGGCACGTTGGTCGGATTGTAAGACCATATATCCTCCATTGGAATTGATACATCATTGTATACCGCTCAGACGCGGCTTTCTCTATGCCTCAATTGTAGCACAAAGCCCAAACGCCCTGCCAACGCCGAGTGGTGAGTGATGAGTGGTCGGTGTACCCACCATCCTTTGTCATTCTGAACGAAGTGAAGAATCACTACGGGTGAGTCTGTGCAACGGAAACTGATTCTTCACTTCGTTCAGAATGACAGCCTGAACAGATAACACTCCCACATACACTACACATACCTACTGACACTCAAATTAGTTTGACACCCCCCACACACCCACCGTATAATAAATTGAGCGCCTCCTTTGTGCGAGCGTGCCATATTTCATTCCAATCCATACTCTTCAGCAACGCCTGATAACCAACTACTCATCGCTCACCACTCATCTCTCATCACTGATTGTTGATATGCAAGTCACCATATACACCAAACCCGGCTGCCACCTCTGCGACGATGCCCTCGACATCCTCGACATCCTCACGCCGCAATATAACCTCGATGTAGCTCAGGTAAACATACTGGACGACACGACTCTCTACGAGGAGTACAAAGAGAAGATCCCGGTGGTGGAAGCAGCAGACGGACGCTTCGGCAGGCTGGTGGCTCCTATCACCGAGCAAGAGTTACGTGCTTACATAGATATGGCGAGCAGGTCTCTTATCCCGCCCCCACCGTCTGTCCTCCCACCGCGCAAAGAGCCTGCCATGGACCGCTTCGCCGAGTACATAGCAAATCACTGGCTCAGGATGGTCTGCATAGCTCTTGCTATATTCGTCGGTATCCCCTGGCTCGCGCCTGTTTTCGCCGCCCTCGGTTGGTGGGGCCTCGCTGACCCGATTTATACAGCTTATGCCCTTACCTGCCACCAATTGCCGGAGCGCGCAGGCACAGTCTTCGGTTATCAGGTGGCCTTCTGCTTCCGCAATACCGCCATCTACGCCGGGGTGCTCGGCTTCGGGATGCTTTATGGACTGGCTCGTGACCGCGACATCTCCATACTGCGCCCGCTCCGCAAGGCGATACCCTGGTGGGTATTCGTCCTGTTGCTCCTGCCTCTCATGGCCGATGGCGTTACACATATGCTCGGCATACGCGACACGATGGACGATGTTATGATGGCAAAGCCGGAGTTTGGCTCCTTCTTCGTCGGCTCGCAGGTCTTCTCGCTCAACTGGTGGCTGCGAATAATCACAGGCTCGCTCGCAGGTCTGGGCGCGGTCTGGTTCGCCTTCCCACGCATGGCTCAGGCGGTCGCACAGTCAGAAGCACTACGCCTTCTTTACAAGCAAGCGTCTATGTCATCACATCAGACGGCAATCAGCGGGTCACAAGTAGCAACCCATTGACTTATTTACCTGAGTAAAAATTAACCGAGGAATGACGCTAATGGAAACACCTTCTCTATTTATCGCACTCGCCGCGGGACTACTCTCGTTCCTATCACCCTGCGTTCTGCCGCTCGTGCCTGCCTACATCGGCTACTTGAGCGGGCCTGCCGTTGCCGGAGCGAGAGTTGCCGCGGTTTCCGGTGGTACAGCCACGATGTCCACCGCCACGGCACGTTGGGTTGCTGTCTCCCATGCCCTGGCCTTTGTACTGGGCTTTTCCTTCGTGTTCGTCGCCGTCATCGGAGGCATGGCGGGCGTGCTAAGCGAGGTACTACAAAACAACAAGCTGATCCTCCAGCAGATAATGGGCATCCTCCTCATTATCTTCGGCATTCACACGCTCGGCTTGCTCAAGATACAGTTCCTCGACTATACCCGCCGTCTCGACGTGCGCCCCGCAGGCAACATAAGCCACATGAAGTCTTTTCTGATCGGTATGGGCTTCGGGTTCGGGTGGACGCCCTGTGTCGGGCCTACTTTGGGCCTCATCTTAACACTGTCAGTCAACGGCCAACAGGCCGAAGCTTTTCTGCCGGGTCTGGCTTACTCTATCGGCCTGGGCATTCCATTCCTGCTGACTGCCCTTGCAATGGGATCGATATCTTCGTTCCTGAAAAAAGTCACACGCCGCACTTACAGCCTCAATATTGGTCAGTGGAAGGCCATCGACCAGGTCAATATTATCTCGGTAATCAGCGGCATTCTCTTGATAGTGATGGGCATGCTCGTAGCCACCAACTCTCTGGCCGGATTAGGATCGATGCCCCTTATCTTCGACCTGTAAGCATGAGTAAGACCGATAGCCCTCGCCCCGCCAACCCCGGCTTCGAGGTAGAGATACATAGCGGCGGGCGGGCGCACGATGCAGGCGTTACTGCCCCTAAAGTAGCGCCCGTTCTTTCCCCTGCCCGTGCCGCCGCCAAAGCCAGCAGCCAGAGGCGCACGCGTCTTCTCCTGCTCCTCGGCGCGGTCTTCCTCGTGAGCCTTGTAGTATACCTGTGGCTCTCCAATCCCAACTCAAGCGTGCCTTCGGGCGCAGTAGCCCGCGTAAATGGCGAGTACATCCTCCAGGCCGACATCGAGCGCGAGATGAACCTCACACGCGTCTCGAACGACCTCGGTAACGGCAACAGCGAGGTCCCAAGCGCGGCCTCCGTGCTTGAGGAGCTTATCAACCGCAAGATGCAGACGCAAGATGCCCGCAAGGCAGGCATCACCGTAGCCCCAGAAGAAGTAGACAATGCGCTCAAGGAAGTCTTTGGGCGCACCGGCATAACCGCGCAGAAGCTCGATGAGACCCTTAGCAAGTACAACCTGAAACTCGATGACATGCGCGGCATCCTGTCTGACACAATAGCGATCAACAAATACGTCGCGGGCGTTGTAGTCAAGGATGCAAAATCACAGGAAGATGCCCGTAACCTCCAGAATGACTGGCAAACAAGCCTCGCCCTCACCAGCAAGGTGGACCGCCTCCAGGCCGCAGGCTCAGGCCCAGCCCCACGCATCAACGCCCCGGCCCCCGACTTTACCCTCACTAACCTCGTCGGCAAGCAAATCAAGCTGAGCGACCTGAAAGGGCAGCCTGTAATGCTCAACTTCTGGGCTACATGGTGCCCACCCTGCCGTGCCGAGATACCGATTCTCACCCAGATGTATAAGGATACCCATTCTGACGGTGCTTATGAGATACTCGGCGTCGCCACCCAGAGCGACCAGCAGACAATAGCCGCTTTCGCCAAAGAGTTCAAAATGCTCTTCCCCGTCATGCCCGACGCAGGCAGCCAGGTGACAAGCCTCTACCACGTCCTCCCCATCCCCACCACATTCTTCATCGATAAAGAAGGCATCATCCGACACATCAAGAGCGGCCCGGTCGACCGCCCCTTGATGGAAAAATACTTACTTGGTGAGTAAACGAGCATCAGGGCAATATGAAAAGTGAGTAGTGTCATTCTGAACGTAGTGAAGAATCCGTTCTCTCGGTTCAGACTCCCCCAGACGGATTCTTCACTTCGTTCAGAATGACAAACGATGGTTGGTTCTAAAAAGGAGAAATAGGATGATACGTGAGCCTGAACTTCGAGAAGAAACGCTCGACCCCGACGATTGGTCCGAGATGCGCTCGCTCGCACACCGCATGGTAGACGATATGTTCTCCCATCTGGAAACGCTACGTGACCGCCCCGCATGGCAGCCGATGCCCGACGAGGTGCAACAGTCTTTCCGTACTCCTCTGCCGCAGGCCGGAAAACCCGTAGACGAGGTATACGACCAATTCAAGCAAAACGTGCTCGCTTATCCTATGGGCAACCCGCACCCCCGCTTCTGGGGCTGGGTCATGGGCAACGGTACACCCCTCGGCATGATGGCCGAGATGCTCGCTGCTGGCATGAACCCCAACATGGGTGGCGGCGATCACTCAGGCAGCCTCGTTGAGTTACAGGTGATCAATTGGTGCAAAGAGATGTTCGGTTATCCTGCCGAAGCGAGCGGCCTCCTGGTAAGCGGCGGCTCTATGGCGAACCTGGTCGGCCTGGCGGTGGCTCGCCATGCCCGCTCAGGCTTCGACGTGCGGGAAGAAGGAGTCGCGGCCGCGCCGCGCCCCATGACTATCTACGGCTCGGTCGAGATGCATTCCTCCCTCCAACGCGGTGTCGAAGTACTGGGTCTGGGCAACCGCTTCTTGCGCCGCATCCCCGTTGATGCCAACTTCAAGATTGACTCCGGCATACTCCGCCGGACAATCGAGGCAGATATCGAGCAGGGTATGCAGCCTATCTGCCTTATTGGCAACGCAGGCGCTGTCAACACAGGCGCTATTGATCCCCTGAATGAGCTTGCCGACATAGCAGCCCAATACGGCATGTGGTTCCATGTATACGGCGCGTTCGGCTCGCTGGCAGCCCTCTCACCGGAGCTTCGGCCCCGGCTCAAGGGCATGGAACGCTCCGACTCCCTCGCCTTCGACCTTCACAAGTGGTTCTACCTCCCCTTTGAGGCGGGCTGCGTCATAGTGCGCGACCCCGAAGCCCACTTGCGCACCTTCACCCTTACGCCTGACTACCTGGCACATGGAGAGCGAGGTCTTGCCGGTGGGAAGGTATGGCTCAGCGACTACGGCATACAGCTTACGAGGGGCTTCAAAGCCCTCAAGGTCTGGATGGCCTTCAAGACGCATGGCGTGGAGAAGATCGGACGCCTCATCAAGCAAAACGTAGATCAGGCGAGCTATCTGGCTGCGTTGGTAAAGGAGTCGCCCTGCCTCGAACTCCTTGCGCCCGTTGAGCTAAACGTCGTTTGCTTCCGTTTCGTCATGCCTGATCTGGATAATCAACGTCTGGACGAAATCAACAAAGAGATATTGCTCCGCCTGCATGAGTCGGGCGTCGCCGTACCTTCAGGCACTCTTGTAAAAGGCCAGTACGCCATCCGCTGCGCCATCACCAACCACCGCAGCCGCCGCGAAGACTTCGCCCAACTTATCAACGAGACTATTCGACTTGGTGAGGGCCTGGTCGCTGAGCGGTGGCAGCCGAGCTAGCTGCTGGGCCATCGGCGCGAACAAGTTGTATCGCGTCCGGTCTTGTATACTTGAAAAAGAACCTCTGCTTATACCTTCGCAGCAGCGTGAGCACAGGCGGCCCCAGGAAGAGTATCACCAGCAGGTTGCTAGCGCTCTTCCATATGTCCCATGCGAAAGAAGTAGCGAAATAGAATGTCGCGTACCTCTGAAGCGCATCGATAAGACCCGCTCCGGGATGCCATACCTGCTCATCTAATGTGCCTGCCCCAAGCGCGATAAAAGGCCAAAACCACAGGTTCATCACCACCCCGAAGAGCAAACCAACCACCGCCCCCCACCCCGCCAGCAGCCATTTCTCCGCCCTGCCCCTCCATAAACTTGACATAACACCCTGCGGTAAAGCAGCAGACAAAAGCCCTGCCCACCCCACCGCCAGCATCTGGAACGGTAGCCACGGCCCTACCCCCCCAGGGCTGCGCAAGGCAGACCCCCGCGCCGACAGCGCCCCCAGCAAAAACCCGAACAGCCCCCCAAACACGTAGCCGCACAGTATCGGCAGCACCAGGAAGACCGAGAACCCTCCCGGCCCCTGTAGAGGCCTGAGCAGCGCGTTGGTGGCTACCATCACCCCCAGGAGAGCCACCGTCTTGCTGTCGATGCTCCGCGTCTCCAGGTCCGCCACAATCGCGGTCAGGCAAAGCCCCATCACCAGCAGGAAGATGAGCGGCGCATCCCCCGCGTGCGACTCACCCTCCGCGCTCGGAGACGGCGGCACGAAGAATGGGTAAAGGAACGCCCACACCCCCAAGAGGGTAGTCAGTGCCATTATCAGCCCACTGAGCGCGAGGCTGTGATTTCGGGTACCCGCTTGCGGGTGTTTGGATTTTGGATTTTGGATTGTATTGGCCTTTACGGCGAGATAGTTAGAAATCATCTCATGATTCAACCGAACCCAAGATCGTAGGGGCATGGCGTGCTATGCCCTGTCTCCTGACCAATTATATTTCCGTGAGGCGAACAGGGCATGGCACGCCATGCCCCTACAGACGCGTCGGCACGAACCTATTGATCACCACTCAGGTCCTCCACAGTCAGCACTCCGGAATCTGGGAACAACTTACTCACCTGTGAGGAAAAGGCAAGCGAGCCAGACATCACCTCGCGCGCCGGACCGTCTGCCATCACCTCACCCTCGCCAAGCAGCACTATGCGGTCAGCTACATGCGCTGCAAGCTCTACATCGTGGGTCGCCAGCACGACCGTCCGACCCTCATCTCGTAGCTCTCGTAAGAGCGATACCAGCGCATCCTTCTGGAGGTAATCGAGGCCCCTTGTAGGTTCATCCAGTATTATCGCCTTCGGATCGCCCGCCAGCACTGCCGCCAGAGCGACCCGCTGCCTCTCTCCAACGCTCAGGTCTCGCGGGTCGCTCTCTTTGTAGCGCGTAAGGCCTAGGTGAGCCAGCAGCACGGCTCCATCGGGCGGTAGCCTGTGCGCCCGCCTGGTAAAATCGACTTCCCCCTGCACCGTATCGGCGAACAAAAGCACATCCGGCTGCTGCGGCACATATCCCACAAACCGGGCAATTTGCTCCAACGCCGTCTGCCGCGTATCCAATCCAACTGTTCGCACCATGCCCCGCTTCGGCTTCAGCAAACCGACAACAAGCTTCAGGATAGTAGTCTTACCTGCCCCATTGCGCCCCATGAGCGCCGTGATCTCTCCGGACCTGAACTCGATGCTCAAACCCCGTAACACAGACCTTTCCCCATACCCGAACCAGACATTCTCCAAAGCAATATCGGCCGTACCTTCTCGATTCTTAAATCCGACCCCTGACCCCTGACCCCAGAACCCCCGCCCCCCCCAAGCCGACTTCCACGCTTACATAAATTAACAAAGCAGCGGCG
>JBBRVL010000102.1:0-11011 GCA_038246925.1 Chloroflexia bacterium | reverse complement strand
CGGGCACCAACACGATACGCGACAGCACCATCAGCAAGAACGGCAGCTTGCCTACAAGCACAAACAGCGCGGTGGCAATGAGCATTACGATCAGAAGGAACGTAGTGCCACACCTGGGGTTCAGCAGCGTGAACGACTGCACGCTTTCCGGTGTTAGGGGTGCCCCGGCTTCGTAGGCGTTGATGGTCTTGTGTTCGGCTCCATGATAACCGAAAACGCGCTTTATGTCGCGCATACGCCCGATAAGGGCGATATAGCCTATGAACATCAAGAGCCGTATCGCGCCCTCGATGAGGTTATGCGTTAGGTTCGACTGAGTGTTGGTCAGGTTCGTAATGAGGCCCGCCGCGAGCACCGGCACCACGAAGAATATCCCGATCATAAAGGAGAGCGCGATAATCAGGCTCGTCCAGGCTGCCGCGCCCTCGATGGAAGCGCCAGGCGAGGCGCTTTGCTTGGCATCAGGTATCATGGGGGCTACAGCCATTGGAGTTGTAGCAGCGGCACCTTGCAGGCTTTGCTCTATATCAGAGGTGTCTTTACCTTCCTCTTCTTCAGCCGCGACATTGGCAGAAAACATCAGGGCCTTCATGCCGAGGCCGAGCGCGTCCCATAGACCGACGAGGCCACGTAAGAACGGCAGTTTCATCACAGGGTGCATGATCAAACCTTTTAGCGCCTCCTCATGCACGATGATATTACCGTCGGGCGCGCGTACAGCCACAGCCATGTGCCGCTGCCCGCGCATCATCACGCCCTCCATGACCGCCTGCCCACCGTAATAAAACTTCGCCAATGCCAACCCCTTTGGGAATTATGAATTATGAGTTCGGGTGCCCTCTGGGCGATTATGAATTAGTTTTGCATCTCGTCAATCCATAATTGGTTAGGCTTCTCTTTAGCCACCTAAGGTATTGTACCAGAACACGCAGTCAGGGGGCAGTGACTAAAGCATCACTAGGACTCATCTCAAAGATGGTATTAAGTATAAGGAGCCAGACAAAAGTGGGTATTGTCATTCTGAACGAAGTGAAGAATCAGTCTACATAGCACTGACCCCCCCGTAGTGATTCTTCACTGCGTTCAGAATGACAATGGATACTTGGTTCTCTTTCTTTTAGGCTCCGTATTCTTGAGGTGAGTTCTAGTTCTCAATTCAAAACTCATAATTGGCATCTTGACTGCCCTTCCCGCCTGTGACATACTTGCCTCATGCCCGCACCCGGTGAACGCCTGCCTATGCCATTAGAGAGTATACGTGTGCTCGACCTCTCACGTGTGCTGGCCGGGCCATACTGCACGATGATGTTGGGCGACCTGGGGGCGGATGTTATCAAGGTAGAGTCGCCGGAGGGTGACGATACCCGCAGGTGGGGACCACCCTATCTTGGCAGCGAGTCTGCCTACTATCTCTCATACAACCGCAACAAGCGCGGCATTGTAATCGACCTTTCGACGGTAGAAGGTCAGGAAGTGGCGCGCAATCTCGCAACTCAAAGTGATATATTAGTAGAGAACTTTCGGGTCGGTACTATGGACAAATGGGGGCTTGGGTACGAGGCGTTACGGAAGGAGCATCCGGGCCTGGTCTACTGCTCTATCTCCGGCTATGGACGCACCGGGCCGGACGCCGCGCTCCCAGGCTACGATTTCGTAATGCAGGGCGCGGGCGGCATCATGAGTATCACCGGCGAGCAGGACGGCCCACCGGCTAAAGTTGGCGTCGCCATAGTAGACCTGACCGCCGGGATGTTTGCCCTATCATCCATCCTTGCGGCCCTTCGCGTGCGAGATCAAACCGGGCAGGGGCAGCGTATAGACATCTCCCTGTTCGACTCCCATCTCGCCTGGCTGGGAAACGTCGGCAGCAACTACCTCATCTCCGGTAAGACGCCCACACGCTACGGCAACGCCCACCCCAATATCGTGCCATACCAGGCATTTGAGACGCTCGACGGGTGGATAGTCGTGGCTGTTGGCAACGACCGCCAGTGGAGGTTATTATGTGAAGCCCTGGATCAGGCCGAACTGGCATCTGACCAACGATACGCCACCAATAGCAGGAGAGTGACCAATAGGGAGGTCCTTGTTACTGCCCTAGAAGCTATTTTCAAGACAGAAACGGCAGAGCACTGGCTGCGAATACTCAATTCTAGAGGCGTGCCGTCAGGCCCTGTGAATACGGTAGCGCAAGCCCTCGAAAGCCCACGAGTCGCGGCGCGAAACATGGTGGAGGAGATAGACCACCCAACTCTGGGGCCACTACGCATGATTGCTTCCCCACTCAAATTGGAAAGCACGCCGCCCACGATACGCCGTCCCCCACCACTCCTCGGCGAGCATACTGACGAGGTCCTGCGCGAAGTACTGGGCTACTCAGGTGGGGAAGTTGCAATGCTCAGGTCTGCGGGAGCAGTGCTTTGAGGCAGCGTCCCGGCCTGGGCCTGAATTCGCGGGCGAAGAACTGGGCGCGGAGCATACGCTACCCCCGCGCTGTGAGACCCGAAGGCCGACTCCACGCGCGGCGGGCAAGAGACCTCAGACCGTACACCCGCAACCCAAGACTGGCATTCCGCCTCTTACGAGCGGCCTCACGCCTCGGCGTGCCCGGCGCCATTCCAGGCCCGCCGCAGTTACTCCCGATGAGCGCGAGAGTACTTGCCCAGGGCTACCTCAACAGGTTCGCCATGCCTCTCCTCAACGGCTGGCTTCTCCCGCCCTGGATGAGAGAGCAATCGGACCCCAGTTCGCCCATGTTCACGCCGCGCAGCGTCTTCAACCTCATGGTGAACCAGACGGCGCGCAACTGGACTGCCCTCGGCCTGCCGGGAGCAAGCCACCCTGTCGAAAGCACTGTAGATAGGTGGGGACTGTTGACTCCTGTGCCGGGCGGCCCATCACTCGATTGGTGGGTGGAGGTGGAAGGGGGCAGTCTCGGAGTTATGGCGGCGAGCCAGCAGTCAGGCGTAAAGCAACGCCTCCAGGACGACCTGCCTGTGGTGCTCACCGCCTACGAAGCGAACGGCCTGCGCGTGTCGAGCGAGTCATGGATGCTCGCCCTGGAGGATGGCGATTGGGCCGCGATGCAAGTCGTATTGTTCAACATTGCCGACATCCCCTTGAAGGGCACCTTCATGTTCGCTCTCCGCCCCTACAACTGCGAAGGCATCTCGCCCATCTACAATCTCACGTTTGAGGGCGGTACTTTACGCACAGGCACTTCCCGCGTCGGACCGCTCACATGGCCCGAAGCGGAGGGATTCGCCCTATCTGACCTCCGATCCGGCGATTTGTTCCAGCAGAGTGCGACAGGGCAAAGCGCCTCATGCCACGATCCGCACGGCTTCGCCCACGGCGTGCTCAAATACAGCTTCAATATCGAACCCTGGGAAGAGGCCGAATTCATCGCGCTGCTGCCGGTACATGCCCGCCCAACGCGCAAGGCGAAGCCCGATTTTGGCTTCCAGGTATTCACGCCTTCAGACGGCAAGTTGGAGATTGACTCACAGTTCTACAGCCGTGCCAAGGCAGCAACTACTCTACAATGGCGAGCGCTTTGGGACAAGGGGATGAAGCTCAACTTACCCGACCGTCAGTTGCAAGCGTCATGGGAGGCTAATCGCGCCCACCTGCTCGCCCTGCATGACGGCACGTCCATTACGCCCGGACCCGATCTTTACCACAGCTTCTGGTTCCGCGATGCGGCTTACATGGTATATGCTCTCTCGCTCACCGGCTTCGAGGAGGCAGCCGAGCAGCTTCTGCATGGGTTCGTGATGCGACAGAGACGCGAAGGGGTCTTTATCTCACACCACGGCGAGTCGGACAGTACCGGGCAGGCGCTCTGGGCGATGTCACGGCACCTCAAGCTCTACCCAAACGCGGCGCTCCAGCGAGCATGGGAGCCTGCTATGGAGCGGGGAGCACGTTGGATAGCCCGCACCCTGTCCCGCTCCGCAGACGGCCTCATGCCGCCCGGTATATCGTCCGAGCATCTCGGCCCACCGGACCGTTACTACTGGGACAATCTATGGTCGCTCGCCGGGCTTGAGGCATCACAGGAGGTGACGGGACGCGTCGCACATAACGCAGCTACCAGGCTGAGGCAGGCACTCACTATCGCCTGGGAGACCGACAAGGCTAACTTGGGGGGAGAAGCACTGACTGCGGCCCCAGGCAGGAAGATCGATCTCGGCATGGTAGGCACGTTGGCGGCATGGTTCCCCTTGGAATTGCTGCCTGCGGATAGTCCAATGTTGGAGGACACACTCGCCGCGCTCGAAGAGAGCACTTTTTATGAAGGCGCGCTGTTTGTGGGCACTGGGCATTCCGGCTGGGGCACCTATTTGAATATGAGGATAGCGGGGTGCCGCCTCCTGCAAGGCCCCAGCAAATCTGAGAAGGGTTGGGAGATGGTGCAATGGCTCCTGCGCCACGCCTCGCCCACCTACAACTGGCCGGAGGCTATACACCCACGCTCGCTGGGCGGCAGCGCGGGCGACGGTCACCACGGCTGGGCCTCCGCTGAGTGGCTGATGCTGATCCGTACTCTCTTACTGCGCGAACAGGGTGACTGCCTTATTATTACGCCCTCTTTACCCGAAGAATGGCTCTCCACCGAGGGCGAGATCAGGGTAGAAAATGCCCCAACCGGCTTCGGGCCTGTTTCGTTCAATATTACGTGGGGAGCGGAAGGCCGCAATCTACATCTCGATATTGAGGGCCGTTGGCACACACCGCCAGGACGGATCGAGTGGAAAGTTCCCGGTCGAGAGAATACATTGCTACCGCCTGATACACGGTCGGCTGATCTCCAGTAGGCAATATGCTATTACCCAAAGTTTCCCTGATTATGACCGTCCGTAACGAGGCCGAGAGCCTGCCCCGGCTGCTCGACAGCGTCCTGCTCCAGTCTTTGCTGCCCGACGAGGTAGTAATCACCGATGGAGGCTCTACCGACGGCACCCAGGAGATAGCCCGCTTCTATGAGGATAAACTGCCTCTGCGCCTCCTGGATGTGCCGGGGGCCAACATATCTGAGGGTCGCAACGCCGCGATTCAAAAGGCACAGCACAGCATCATAGCCGCCACCGACGCCGGAGTGGTGCTTGGCCCCGGCTGGCTCGAAGCTCTAGTAGCTCCCTTTGATGATAAAACAGTGGATGTAGTCTCCGGATTCTTCGTGCCGGAGGCTGATACTGCATTTGAGATAGCAATGGGCGCTACCGTCCTTCCCTCGCTCGAAGATATTGACCCTACGACGTTTCTTCCATCAAGCCGTTCGGTCGCTTTCCGTAAAGGGGCATGGGAGATAGCGGGCGGATACCCGGAATGGCTCGACTACTGCGAAGACCTTGTTTTCGATATGAGTCTGAAGGAGCAGAATAAACGTTTTGTGTTCGCGCCCGAAGCAGTCGTTCACTTCAGACCACGTCCCACGCTGCGCGCCTTCTTCCGCCAATACTACCTTTATGCGAGAGGCGACGGCAAGGCCGACCTCTGGCGCAAGCGTCATGCCACCCGGTACGTGACCTACACAGCCGGGCCGCTGCTTGCTATCTGGGCGCTCCGGCACAAGGAAAGTCGAGTGGGCAGGCTTATCCTCCTTGCAGGCATATCCGCGGGCGCAGCCTACTGCCGTAGGCCATACATGAGACTCCTGCCGAGCCTTACTCCCCTTTCCCTGGTCTCAAAGCTATATGCCATCTCTCTTGTGCCGCTTATACGTTTGACCGGAGATGTCGCTAAGATGGCGGGGTATCCTGTGGGTGTCGTCTGGAGGCTGAGGCATCGCCGCCGGGAATTATTGAGTTTTGAATCAGGGTCCAAGGTTCAAGGCAGCTTCGCCCGCCCTTCCCCTCCGAGAGAAGTCAATAGCTGACTGACGTTTCTAACGCATACGCAACCGTCTTCTCAATAGGCAGCGCTCACCCTTTTGACCATTCTTGAATAAACTTGTCCTGGTCTGCCGAGGAATTGTATCTGGTTACTCGGATGGAACATTCCGCCCCAACAACCAGGTTACACGCGGACAGTTAGCCAAAATGGTGAGTAACTCGGCTGGCTTCTCTGAGCCTGTAAGTGGACAGGCCTTCCAAGACATTCCTCCCACTCATACCTTCTATGAGTTCATACAGCGTCTTGCGAGCCGTAATGTGATGGGAGGATACGAGTGTGGACGACCTGACGAGCCATGTATCCCACCTGAGAACAGGCCTTACTTCCGGCCCGGCAACGACTTGACTAGGGGACAATCTTCCAAGATTGTGGCTAACACCTTCTTCCCGGAGTGTCAGACCTGTTAAAGTCGTGGACGACTGAGCCGAGATAGCAGCTAAGATCAAGTGAGCGGGGGTCCTTTTGGGCCTCCGCTTTGCATTTTGCATTGACACGAGGTCGAACCTCTGCTAAAACAAAGCACTACCCAAATGCCAACTATCGAATAAGGAAGTAGGGTTAGTTCAAGCCGGGATTATATCAGGAAGGAGTTCTCACTATGAAGAGTGCTTTGCAGGGCCTGGCGCTTGCGGGAATGGCAACTTTAGTGCTTGGAGGTAGTGTGTCGCTCGCTGCCCAGGCAGCTTACCCCAACCATAACGGACCGGGTACCGCACAAGTAGAGGTTCGCCACCCCGATGGGGTGAGGTCGGCCATCAAGAGCGATGTGTCACCCCCTTTGCGCTCTATCGCCCCCATCATCCCGAGACAAGAGCCGGGTATAGAGTTTCCGATACATTACCTTGATAAGGGTGGAGAGCCGGAACAGATCCTCGATAGCGTGGCGCAAAAGATCGCCGGGCCGCTCGCCATGCCGACGCCCATTCAGAACTTCGAGGGGATGTTCAATTACTGGGGCGGCTACCCGCCTGATACCAGCGGTGACGTTGGACCAAATCACTACGTGCAGATAGTCAACATCGGATTCCAGATATTCTCCAAGACCGGCGCGTCGCTTTACGGCCCCGCCAACAACAACACCCTCTTCGCTGGCTTCGGCGGCTTATGCGAGAGCACAAACCGGGGCGACCCTGTCACCCTTTATGACCCTCTGGCGGACCGGTTTCTCCTCAGTTGGTTCGCGTTCACCAGCCAGAGCGGCCCCACCTACCAGTGTATCGCCCTATCGACCGGCCCCGACCCGACCGGGAGCTACTATCGTTACCAGTTCCTCACCGGGCAGACTACGTTTGTTGATTACCCGCACCTGGGCGTCTGGCCCGATGCCTACTACATGGCAGCCAACCTCTTCGGTACGCCCGGTGGTGGCGGTAATTACGCCTTCGAGCGCGACAGGATGCTCGTGGGCGACCCTACCGCCCGCATGGTTTTCTTTAATAGCTCGGCTAGTGGCATACTCCCCAGCGACCTCGATGGCCCGCCACCTCCCGCCGGCAGTCCAAACTATTTCCTCGAGTGGGCTACAACCAGCACTTTATCCGAGTACAAATTCCATGTAGATTGGGCCAATACAGCTAACTCGACCTTTACAGGGCCGTTTAGCATACCGGTAACTCCGTTCGACTCTGGGATCGGGGGTGTGCCCCAACCTAATACGAGCGCTACGCTCGCCACGATCAGTGATCGATTGATGTATCGCGTCGCCTATCGAAACCTCGGCACGCACGAAGCCCTGGTCGCAAACCACACTGTAGACAGCGGCGGGGATATTGCTGGTGTGCGGTGGTACGAGATACGCGATCCCAACGGCACAAGAACCGTATACCAACAGGGCACGTATGCGCCCGGTGACGGCACCGACCGCTGGATGGGCAGCATAGCAATGGACCATCAGGGCAACATTGCTGTGGGATTCAGCGCATCCAGCACTACCGTCTACCCATCTATCCGCTACGCGGGCAGGCTTGTTACCGACCCCCTCGGCGAAATGTCTCAGGGCGAAGAGACCCTTATCGCGGGCACAGGCTCGCAGACTGGCTCCGTTGGCCGCTGGGGCGACTACTCTCAGATGGCGGTTGACCCGACTGACGATTGCACCTTCTGGTACACCACTGAGTACATACAGGTGACCGGAGAGCGCTCATGGCGAACGAGGATAGGCTCCTTCAAGTTCCCACAATGTACCGACTCGCCGCCTACCCCCGCGCCCACTTCGACCGGACTGCCACCTACCATTACACCGACCGGCACGGTTACACCACCACCCTGCCTCACCTACGTCGGCTCTATTACTAGTTCTGACTCGTCTCAGACATCGCGCTTGATTAGTGTTGGCCTGCCGCCGAGCACCTGTAATACGCCGCGCAGTTGTCCAGGCGTAGATACGGCAGATACAACCACACACAATTACGATAGTTACACATACACAAACACAAGTGGCTCGGCACAATGCGTCACAGTGAACGTGATGCCCGGTTGCTCCAATAATGCCCTTACGAGTATTGCATATCTCGGTAGCTACGACCCGGCCAACAAATGCACTAACTACCTGGCGGACGGTGCGCGCGGTGGGCCACAGAACACCTACTCCTTCACATTGCCTGCCGGACAGACTGCTGTGGTGATCATATTCGAGCATAATGGCGGCGTAGGCTGCGAGAATTACACTCTCAATATCACTTCCAGCCAATGAGGAGTCGGCCCTACCTTCACGCCTGGTACACCCACCGTCATCTCTACAAGTACATCTACATCCACTTCAGTGCCACCCACCCTCACCTCCACAGTAGTGCCGCCTACATCCACCTCTGTAATCCCACCTACTCTCACGTCTACAGCCACGGCGTGCCCTATCCAGTTCAGCGATGTAGACGTGAACAACACTTTCTACGCCAACATACGCTGCCTTGCTTGCCAGGGTATCGTCTCAGGCTACGCAGATGGCACGTTCCGCCCCAACAACCAGGTTACACGTGGACAACTGGCTAAGATGGTTAGCAATGCTGCTGGTTTCTCTGAGCAGGTGTCAGGGCAGACCTTCCAGGATGTACCGCCGTCCCATACCTTCTATGAGTGGATAGAGAGGCTGGTAACACGTGGCTACATGACAGGGTATGCTTGTGGGGGAGTTGGTGAGCCTTGTGTGAATAATAGACCTTACTTTAGACCATTCGCTAATGCCACGAGAGGACAGACTGCCAAGATTGTCTCTAATGCAGCCATGTTCACAGAGCCGCCAGTTGGCCAAACCTTTGAGGATGTGCCGCCTACCCATACTTTCTACGAGTTCATCCAGAGGTTGGCCAGTAGGAACGTAATGCAAGGCTACCCATGCGGAGGAGTGGGTGAACCCTGTATTACAGGCAAGCCGTACTTCCGCCCCAGCAATGATGTAACGCGGGGACAGTCCTCCAAGATTGTGGCTAACACTTTCTTCCCTGACTGCAATCCCTGAGCCTGAATAGATTTAGAAAATACCCGTGGCGCGTACTGCGTCACGGGTATTTTGTTATAGCAAGGACATGAAAAAGTATGTGCTATACTGCTCGATATAGACCTGGAGGACGCACAGAATGTCAATCCCGGATAGCGTTTCTGCTGGCAACTCAGGCGACCTGCTAAAGGGCGGTGAAGGCAGACTGGCCGGGATCGTTGCTGGCGCTGTTGACGGCTTCAGTAGCATGGCGGTCGCGGCGGGTGGGGGGGTAGAGACGGTAGGGGGCGCGGCAACCTGGTATTCGCCCTCGAATATCCCTGTCTTCAATGCTGCGGGGCTTTTCTCAGATGGCCTTATCGCGCCTCCTACCCTGGACGCAGTCGGCGCGTACTTCCGGCAGATGGCGCACCCCTACTCGGTTATGATACTCGATGGCCTTGTGCCCGGCGCGGCCCAAAGGCTCGACGACCTGGGTTATGTCCAGGTGGACTCCATGCCCGCGATGTGGCTCGATAACATCGACATAGCGCTTCAACAGGGGAGCAGACCCACAGACCCGGTGGAGGTCAAGAGAGTAGAGGAGGGTATAGAGAGAGCTACTTTCCGGTCGGTCCTGCTCCAAGTATTCGATATGCCGACCCAGGAAGTGGAGATAATCCTGGCCGATGAAGCATTCGATGTGCCTAACATACGCCACTACATCGCTCGCGCTGAAGAATCGACAGTAGGCACAGCATCTGTTGTCATAGGTGGCGAGATAGCGGGCATCTGGAACGTTGGTACGCTTACCCAGCACAGGAGGCGGGGTATTGCTCTCCAGATGATGTATCGTGCCCTGGCCGAGGCGCACGATGCCGGGTGCCGTTCCAGTATGCTTCTAGCCTCTCGCGACGGCACCCCTTTATACGAGGGCCTCGGCTATTCAACGCTCTCCACGCTCAGAGTCTTCATCCCCACCGGCTCAGGCAAGCAGCAACAGTATCCCTAGGTCCGCTGCAACTTAGGCACGCGCCCGGCACGCCAACGCTGCTGCCGTATGCTGAGCAGCTCGACGTTCTCCCACATGTCCGGCCCCATCTCGGAGCGTGCCGAGGGCAGCCACTCTCTCACCTTGTCCCAGGTAAGGTCCAGGCTCTCCATCGCGTCGAATAGGAGATCGTCACTCAGCAGATTGTGGTCGATAAGCGCGCCGAGCATCTCCCAATATCCGAGCGCCGTGGTAAGCATCAACCACTCGCGGCTGCTGTTTGGGTAGCGTTGCTTTATCTCTTCCCACGTGCCGGGCTTGAACTGCGTCAAGATCCAATGCTCCGATTCCTGCAAAAATGGCTCCAGCCGTAGCTTGAACAGCTTCACCATCAGGTGCGCATCTTCATGCGTAGGTATGCTCATGTTGTCTCCAGTTATTAGTTGTCAGTTGTCGGTTGTCCCATTTCTCATTTCGCTCGCTTAAAACACATTTCAAACCCGTAGGGGCGGACCTGTGTGTCCGCCCTTGCCCGAGTACGATCCCCCAACAGGGCGGACCCGTGTGTCATCTGTTCCAACTAATTCCCTGACGGCAGGCGTGGGAGTAGAGTGCATGAGTGGGAAAGGCTGTGTTGACATCATCTGGCCTGCCGCCAACACGCACGAGATCGGCTGGGAATCCGCCTGCTCTGCCCCTCCAAACTGAAT
>JBBRVL010000101.1:0-11029 GCA_038246925.1 Chloroflexia bacterium | reverse complement strand
TGATGTCGAGTAGTGCGTGCAGCTTAGTACGCTCTACTCTTGGGTCTCCGAGCGTATTTCATCGATCTCGGAATCGGTCACGAGGGCTAAGGTTTGCAGGGTTCGTGCTCATGGTGGCTCCTCCTCCTAGTTGTGCTGGTTGCCACCATTCTCTCACCTCTGCATCTTCAGCCCTCTATTTTTCACCCCCAATTTAGATGCAATCGCCCTGTTTACGCCATAGGTCGCGGCACCTGGATACGTTTTCGTGATGCATTACTCTTCCCTACTATCCTGGACTACTCGCAGTCGTGGCCCCACTACTACCAACGATACACAAGATATAATACTGAAATACTATTGCTGTGGCGGACAGAGGCAACGTATAATAAGTCGAACACGTCTAGTTGGGCTGCTGCTCGCGTGCGGCCAGACGCTTATCTGTGCACTCGGGGAAACATCTTTGTCTTACGCTATAACTGCTGAGAGCCTCGGACGGCAATTCGCTGATCGCTGGGCAGTATCAGGGCTTGATTTGCACGTCGAGCACGGCGAAGTGTTCGGCCTCCTCGGGCCGAACGGAGCCGGTAAAACTACTACAATGCGAATGCTGGCGTGTCTGATCGCCCCCAGCACAGGCGGCGCGACCGTATGCGGCTACGATGTAATGCGTAACCGCACCGAAGTCCGTAAGAGCATAGGCATCCTCACCGAGTCGCCGGGCCTATATGAGAGCCTCACCGCCAGGCAAAATCTCGAATTCTACGCCAAGATCTACGACCTTGATGGTCACCGGGCAGCCTCACAGATAGAACGCTACCTCAAACTGCTCGGGCTTTGGGAGCGCAGAAATGATCGTGCAGGTACCTTCTCTAAAGGAATGCAGCAGAAGCTAAGCATGACGCGTGCTCTGCTTCACGAGCCGCCGGTGGTAATCCTCGATGAGCCAACGTCCGCGCTCGATCCGGAGGGTGCGAAGATGGTGCGTGACTTTATCGCCTCGCTTAAGAGCGAGGGTCGCACCATCATCCTATGTACTCACAATCTGTTTGAAGCGCAGAGCCTTTGTGATCGAGTGGCAATTATCAAGAGAAAACTCATTCGTGTTGGCACTCCCCGCGAGCTACAACGCTCGCTCTACGGGCGGCATGTTGAGATACGCATCGGTAACGCCTTACCCGACCGGGGGGATGAGCATTACGATGGCGAAGGCGAGGGAGCGACGATGAACGATCTCGCCGTGTTCATTTCGACTCTCGATGGCGTGGGGGATGTTGTGGTAAGCTCGGACCGCCTGGTTATTTCGACTATGGAGCCTGACGAAATAACGCCCAGGCTGGTGAACGCACTCGTGATGCAAGGAGCGGAGATTCTGCGGGTTGCAGAGGTGGAACACACTCTAGAAATGGCCTACCTCGACCTGATTGCGCGTCAGGATGAGCACGACCTGGAGCAGTCACAGCAGAGTCTTGGAGCAGCACAATGAGGCTTAGCTCCCTTCTCAACCATCGCATTACCGCTGTCATTGAGAATGAGTGGGCGCAGCTCACACGCAGCAAAGTTATCATCTTTACGACATTAGTTCCCCCTGTGTTACTGGTCGTTGTTGCCCTCATGCTCCTCTTCTTATCATCTGTGCTCGATGCCAATTCAATGGTCGCTAGCCCGGAAATTTCGGCCTTTCTCGCAACGAATGGTATTGGCCCGGAGTCGTTGAGCAATTCGGATGCCCTTCGCGCCACCCTCCTGAGTCCATTCATGGTGCTCTTCCAGATGATCCCCCTGGTGGTCCCGATAACAATTGCCAGCTACACGATAATTGGTGAGAAGCAGAGTCGTTCGCTGGAGGCTCTTCTTGCCACACCAATTCGCACGTGGGAGCTACTACTGGGGAAGGCGCTGGCAGCGGCTCTACCGGGGATACTTGTGTCTTGGTATAGCTTCGCAATCTTCGCGGGTACTGCTCGTTTCGTCGTCAGCGATACCTTGTATCAAAGGCTGGTGGTGGGTCCAACATGGATGTTGACTATTACGATCCTGACACCGTTGCTCACCTTTCTAGCTGTGGGCCTGGGTATTATCATTTCATCTAAAGTGCGGGACGCGCAGAGTGCTCAACAGCTTGGGTCGCTTGTAATCTTGCCTCTAATAGGTACGCTTGTCGCACAGATGACGGGCGCCGTGAATATCAATGTCGGCCTGGTACTTCTCGCGGCTGGGGCTATCGGCTTGATAGATTTGGCGCTCCTGGCAGCAGCCGTGCGTCTCTTCAAGAGGGAAGCTATTCTCACGACCTGGCGATAAAGACACCGTGTAGCTCTCGCTCCACTCTTCTGTTAGTCACGCGCTTATGGCATGGTGGTCCTCACAGGAGTGGCAAAATCCGAATGTGTAGGGGCGGACCAATGTGTCCGCCCTATTTCCTGACCACGATCTTCACGGCTGACGAACAGGGCGGACACACGGGTCCGCCCCTACGGTAGTACATCTTCTCTTTTCGCCACTCCCCGTTCTCGCAAGGGGTTGACATACCAGGCGTCCTGCTGTAGACTATTCTCACAACTGAATACAAATCGAGAGTGGTAGTGAGAGAACTGGCTCTATGACCTACCCGGCAACCGGCCCATCACGGACACGGTGCCCCACCCAGCCCCAAGGGGATGGATTAGGCCGTGAAAGGCAAACAGACGCCTCTCCGAGTAGAGGCGTTTTTGTTGGGAAAAGTGTGGCTTGTTCGGAGATATAGTAGCAAGGAAAGGTATAGCGTAGACTTTCCTTGCGGCCACGGAACAGTTCACAATAGAAAACTAATAGGGGTGTACAACAGGAGTTTCGCCCATGAGCAAGAAAACATATCTTGAAAGCCTGCAAGAACGCGTTCTCATATTTGACGGTGCTATGGGCACTTCCGTGCAGAACTATAACCTGACGCCCGAACAGTTCGGCGGGGCGCGGCTCGAGGGGTGCAACGACTATCTTTGCGTTGTCAATCCAGACGTGATCGAAGAGATACACTCCTCGTTCCTCGAAGCAGGGGCTGACGTCATTGAGACAGGAACGTTCGGTAGCACACGTCCTAAACTTGAGGAGTATGGCATAGGCGATGAGGTTTACCACCAGAACCTTTCCGCGGCCCAGCTTGCGCGCAGAGTTGCCGATAGCTATTCCAGTGTAGGCAGGCCTCGATACGTGGCAGGCTCGATGGGTCCAACCGGCTTTCTCCCATCTGCCGATGACCCGACTCTGTCAAATATCACCTACCAGCAGCTCAAGGAAATCTTCAAGGAGCAGACCAAACCACTCGTAGAAGGCGGGTGTGACCTGCTCATCATCGAAACAGTACAGGATATTTTGGAGCTAAAAGCGGCCATCAACGGCGCTCGTGAATATTTCCGTGAAAGCGGGCGGTCGGTGCCGATTCAGGCCCAGGTAACGCTCGACACTTCGGGCCGTATGCTTCTAGGGACCGATATTGTTGCCGCGCTGACTACGCTTGAGGCTCTGAACGTCGA
The DNA here is from genome assembly GCA_038246925.1 of Chloroflexia bacterium. Classification (GTDB taxonomy): domain Bacteria; phylum Chloroflexota; class Chloroflexia; order QHBQ01; family JADMIH01; genus JADMIH01. Next base: position 7,538 of record JBBRVL010000101.1, on the reverse strand, counting down.
GATTATCGGCCTCAACTGCTCTACCGGACCCGAGCATATGCGAGAGCCGATACGCTTCCTGGGGCAGAATGCCACGCGCTGGGTGTCGTGCATCCCGAACGCTGGACTCCCAATTAATGTAGGCGGTCAGGCGGTCTACCCGCTTGAACCCGAACCGATGGCAAAGGCGCTTTATGAGTTTGTCACCGAGTTCGGCGTGAGCGTCGTGGGTGGCTGTTGTGGAACCGGACCTGCTCATATCCGCGCCCTGGTCGAGGCGGTTGGTAACTCCAGACCTCAAACCGCGCGTCCGGCCTATTTTGCAGCCCATGTATCGAGCGGCATACGCGCCACCGCGCTCCGGCAGGAACCCGCGCCCCTTATCGTGGGTGAGCGTGTTAATGCGCAGGGATCGCGCAAAGTGAAGCGCCTCCTTCTCGCGCAAGATTACGATGCAATCGCGCAGGTTGGGCGAGCTCAGGTAGAAGGTGGCGCCCATGTCCTCGACGTGCAGGTGGCCCTTACCGAGCGACCTGACGAAGACGAGATGATGCGTAAGCTCGTAAAGAAGATCAGCATGAGTATCGAAGCCCCGGTGGTGATTGACACCACCGAGCCGTCAACCATGCAAGCGGCGCTTGAGGTATATCCTGGACGCGCAATCCTCAACTCAATCAACATGGAGCGCGGACGCGAGAAGATAGAGCAGGTTCTTCCTCTAGCGGTCGAGCATGGAGCGGCTGTTATTGCATTGACCATCGATGAAGTTGGCATGGCTCATACCGCTGAGCATAAGCTCCAGGTCGCCCGCGCAATGTACGATATAGCGACCGGCGAGTACGGAATGTCACCCGATGCCTTGATATTTGACGTTCTCACATTCCCTGTCACCACAGGTCAGGAAGACCTCAACAGGTCGGCGCTCGAAACGCTTGAGGGCATACGACGTGTGAAATCAGGCTGCCTCGGCGCTTTCACGATTCTGGGTGTGAGCAATGTCTCATTCGGCATTGATCCGTATGCAAGGGCTGTGCTCAACTCTGTCTTCTTACACCATGCGGTGCAAGCCGGCCTGGACCTTGCCATCGTCAACCCCGCGCATATCACACCTTACGCAGAGGTACCGGAGGAAGAACGGCGTCTTGCCGATAACCTCATAAACAACGAGCCGAATGCCCTACCTGAGTATATTGCATACTTCGAAGCGAACAAGCGTGATCCCCAGCAGAAGGACGCGACTGACGAGGCAATCAACGCCCTACCGGTAGAAGAAAGGATTCATTACCAGATACTCCACCGCAAAAAGGAAGGGATCGAGGCACAGTTAGAATTGGCGCTTGAGAAGCAGGACGCGGTCGGCGTGCTCAACAACGTCCTGCTGCCTGCTATGAAGGACGTTGGAGACAAGTTTGGCGCGGGAGAGCTAATCCTGCCGTTCGTGTTGCAGAGCGCCGAGGTGATGAAGAAGGCAGTAGCGCACCTTGAGCAATACTTCGAGAAGAAGGAAGGCTACACTAAGGGTAAAGTCGTGCTTGCTACCGTCTTCGGCGATGTACATGACATCGGTAAGAGCCTGGTGAATACCATCCTCACTAACAACGGCTATACCTGTTATGACCTCGGTAAGCAAGTTCCTCTCAATGTCATCATCGACAAGGCCATTGAAGTCGATGCGACCGCTATCGGCCTGAGCGCACTGCTCGTATCGACATCGAAACAGATGCCCCTCTGCGTTCAAGAGCTGCACAAGCGCAACCTGAACGTGCCTGTGCTCGTAGGTGGAGCGGCCATAAACAGGCCCTTTGGATTGAGGATAGGATTCGTCGGGGAAGAAGAGCGTTATGAACCGGGCGTGTACTACTGCAGAGATGCGTTCGAGGGACTTGACGCAATGGAGGCCCTGACGGACGAGAGAGCTAGACCCGTCTTCGTGGAGAAGGGCCACCGCGACGCCCTTGCCGCTCGTGCCAGAGATAATGCTGCCGCTGAGGCAGCGACCATAGCTCCCGCTTCAATTGAACGATCTGAGGTAGCTAGGGATATACCCGTTCCGGTGCCGCCATTCTGGGGTTACAAGGTATTAGATCAGCGACATATCCCTATAGATGAAATCTTCGATTGCCTCGATCTAAAATCGCTCTTCAGATTATCCTGGGGAGCGCACAAGCTCCACGGCGCCGAGTATGAGCGGACTGTCCAAGATGAACTAATGCCTCGCCTGAAGCGCATGCAATCCGAGATGCGAGGCTCCCACATACTGACGCCGAAGGTAATCTACGGTTACTTTCCATGCCAGTCAGAGGGCAATGATCTGATTGTCTATGACCCACAGGACCGCTCGCCCCGCATACGCTTCACGTTCCCACGGCAGCCTGACCGCGAGCATCTCTGCCTTGCTGATTACTACGCCTCAGTCGATTCCGGGCGGATGGACGTAGTGCCATTACAGGTAGTCACAATGGGCGACCGCGCCAGCGAGGTCTCCGACAGGATGCAAAAGGCAGGTGATTATTCGGAAGGCTACTATATATATGGCCTGAGTGTGTCGCTCGCCGAAGCCCTGGCTGAATGGACTCATAAGCTGGTGAAGCGCGAATTGGGGCTAGAGGAGTCACGTGGTCGGCGTTACTCATGGGGCTATCCTGCGTGTCCCGACCCTGAGGAGCAGAGCAAGCTCCTCCAGGTTCTGCCGTCCGACAAGACTATAGGGGTACGCCTGACCGAAGGTTTTGTGTTAGTGCCGGAGCAATCGACGGCGGCGCTCGTTGCTCACCACCCTGAAGCCAAGTACTATACGACGCGCCCGTTGAACAGGGCAGGCGGCAAGCCGAATCCCGATGAGGAAGAGGAACGCGGACGTGGCTACGTTGAGCCGGGGGCCGACGACGCGGCGTAACCATCACGTCACGGCGCAGCAATAAGGTTGCGGAACTGAATTCGATTCAAAAGACGGGCACTCGTGCCCGCCTTTCTTGCGCTCGACTGGCAATTCCATAAATACCTATAAAGGATCGCGGTAGCTATTAAACAAATGGCCTCCCGTGGCGTCAAGCTCCGTTGGAGGCCGCTCTGGTTTACGATCTTAGAGTGACATTTGCTGATGAGGCATTACGATAACATAGCCTGCGACCTCAGGCTTCATTACCATGAATTTGTCAACACCGGCAATGTAGCCGCAACGTGGACATTTGGCCTCTTCTCCGTCAGGTCGACCGGTATACCATGTCCATGTGCAAAACATGCAGACGACGCAGCGCAGGCCATACATTTTGATCGGGTCTTGTGGTTCCATGCTATATCTTCCTGGTGCCAGCTATCATTGCGGGTAGGGGGCGAAATTCTTCCACCCTGCTAATTCTAAAGCACTCTCTGTGCCAAACCTGCTTTCGCCAGTCGCAAATGGACTTGGTTTTGGGCCTCTGCCGTGTACAAATTGGCGGCTCGGACTTGGAATTGCCCGGCCCCCCCGCTTGGGGTATAATATCCGCGCGTCCAGCGATTCCACCCCGCGCAAGGATATTATGGCAGCCTCTACCTCCCTCTATCGAAAATACAGGTCTCCTTCATTTGACGAGCTAGTCGGTCAGGAGCCTGTGGTCCGAACCCTCAAGAACGCGATCAGCAGCGGGCGTATTTCCCATGCCTATCTTTTCACAGGTCCGAGAGGCGTGGGCAAGACGAGCGCGGCCAGGCTGCTCGCCAAAGCTGCCAATTGCCTCAGCGAAGATAGCGAAAAGCCGTGTAACAAGTGCGAAAACTGTATCGCCGTGTCACGCGACATTGCTACAGACCTCATCGAGATTGATGCTGCCTCAAACACCGGCGTGGACAATATCCGCGAGGTAATCGAGCGCGCTAACTTCGCCCCGTCGGTTTGGAACACGAAGTTCTATATCATCGACGAAGTGCATATGTTGAGCGTGTCGGCTTTCAACGCGCTCCTGAAGACGTTAGAGGAGCCGCCACCTCACACTTCGTTCATACTTGCCACAACCGAAGTGCACAAAGTACCCGCGACCGTGGCCTCACGCTGCCAGAGGTTCGACTTTCGGCGAATCCCTCTCAGCGCGATGTTGGCCCGCCTGCAATACGTCTGCGAGCAGGAAGCAATAGAGGCTGAAACCGCCGCCCTCGAACTGGTTGCAAGGCAGGCGACAGGCTCTTTGCGCGATGCACTTTCACTCCTTGACCAGTTGCGTGTCTATTCGGAAGAGGGGATAACCCTGCGCGCTGTGCAAGATATGCTAGGCGCGTCTGGGAGCGAGGAGGTAGCCCAATTTGTCGATACGCTCACGACAGGCGATCTTGCCTCCGGCCTCCGCCAGATCAACCGCATTCTCGACGAAGGGCTGGACCTTCGGCAGTTCAACCGGCAGTTGGTCGAACACCTGCGCGGCCTGATGCTTGTGAAGACCGGCGCGTCAGGTTCCACGGGGGAAGGCAGCCTCCTGGACGCTACAGAGGAGATGCGCGCTCGAATGTCATCACAGGCGGCGCTTGTTGAACTAGCAGACCTCTTGCGCTGGGTGCATCTCTTCGCCGATGCGGATGCGAGCTTGCGTTCAACAGCGTACCGGCAGCTTCCGCTTGAGCTGGCCCTGGTGCAGGCGACATTGAAGCCTGAGCAGCAGACGCCACAAGCCGAACCGAAGGACCGGAGCGCCGAAATCGCGGCCAGGACAGAGCAGGTGGCGGCCCTTCCTAGGCGTCGCTCGGTGGAGCAAAGTCGAGAAGCACCTGCGGCTGGGCCAACGCTCCCTCCTCCCATACACTCGGATCTTGGGTCGGTGGCCACTAAGAACGGTGCTTCAAGTTATGGAAACAATGGGCAAGTTCCCGTTGAACAGGATCGACCTGCCCCTTCGGAGGTTGTCGAACCAGAGGCTAGCATCGCACTGGACCAAACGCCTGAAGAAGTTCAGGCTGCTAAGACTTCCACTGCAAACGAAGCAACGGGCGACGAGCTGGGGCGGCTGCGAGAGTTATGGCCCAAACTTGTGGACCACATAAAGGCACGCAGTACGGGCATGGCGGCTGTATTCAGGGATCCAAGTCAGACGCAGCCGCATATGGTTGTAGGCAACGTTTGTACCATTAAGTTCCGTGATCCAATCTACGTTACGCGAAGCCGCAAGCAACAGCAGCGCGATCTGATCGAACAGTCCCTGACCTGGATTCTTGGCTATTCATGTAGAATGGAAAGCATCACTTTCGACGAAGCTGAAGGTGGAGTTAGCACAACCGACGCAGACACCGAAGGTCCGAGACGTCCAGACAAATCGGGGCATGCGACTGCCGAAAGGCCGTCACCATACAATACTACCAGGGGACGCGCGGCAATGAACATTTTTGGCATAGAGAAATTCGACGACGTAACCGACATTCCCAAGAAGGAGAATTGATCAGATGGATGCTCGTATGATGAAGCAGTTGAAGCAGATGCAGGAGAAGATGGAACGGGATATGGAAAAGGCTGAGCAGGAACTTGCTAGTGCGACTGTGACGGCGTCCGCAGGCGGTGGTGCGGTTACGGTCGAGATGAACGGTCACCACGAGGTCAAAGCGGTAACACTTGACCCAGATGCGGTCAACCCAGAGGATGTCGAGATGCTACAGGAGATGCTGCTGACGGCCTTCAATGAGGCGCTGAACAAAGCGCAAATCCTCGGCCAGGAAAAGATGGGCGCTATCACTGGTGGCCTCAACATCCCAGGGATATTCTAGAACCAATCTAAGGCCGGGGAACTAGGCAGTAAAACTTCTTCTGCCCACATCCTCTCGTGCCATCATCAAGGCCACTGATTTGGTATACTGTGCCTGTGCGGATTCTTCTTTCGTATTCCACAGGCACTTGGGTTCGTTATTCGGCTGCTGAATTTCTTGCTTTATTAGGGGTTCTTTGGAGTTGCTATGATGGCTCCTTAGCTCGTGTTATCTGCCGCTATTTCGACAAGCTGGCGGGCTTAAAACCAGTTGTAACCCTGGAAAATGGGGCGCGTATATGTAGTATGACCACGCGAATTGGAATTACTACGGGTGGAAAGTAAAGGAAGTGACGGCAATGTTCTCTAGCTCTGATTGGCTATCGAACCTGTTCATGTTTGTATTCCTCTTCGGGCTTGTCTTCACAACGGCATCGCTTGTGCTCGGCTTCGTGGGCGGCGCCGGAGGGCATGGTCACCACTTTGGCGGGGGCCACGATGTTGACATTCACATCGGCAGCCACCACGTGCATGTGGGCAGCCATGAAGGTATTCATAGTGACCATGGTGCTCATGACGGCCCTGGCATTCTCAACATGCCGACCATAATGGCATTCCTTACCTGGTTCGGAGGCGCGGGCTACATATTCCGGCAGTCGATGGGGTGGAATGGCTATGTTGCGGGCAGCCTTGCTCTCGCCAGTGGCCTGGTCGGGGGTGGGATAATGTTCGTGCTTCTCGCCCGTGTGCTCTGGCCGATGATGAGTAAGCCAATGACCAGTGCAGATTACAGCAAACCCGGCACGCCTGCCCGTGTAGTTAGCTCAATTCGAGAAGGCGGCGTGGGGGAAATAGTCTACAGCAGGAGCGGTAGCCGGTTCACCGCCGGGGCCAAAAGCGCGGATGGGGTCGCGATTGCTAAAGGGGCTGAGGTAGTGATCCTCAAGTATGAAAAAGGTTTGGCTTACGTTCAGGACGTTAGTACTTTATTGGAAGGCGCTAACACCGAGCAGGAACAAGCGGTCTAAGGTATTAGGCCGGAAGGAGATAATCAGGTGGACAATCTAATAATCGTGTTTGCCCTGGTGTTCATTATTTTGATGGGACTGGCGTGGATTGTTACGCTCGTTCGCAAAGTAGGACCAAACGAGGCTTTGATTATATATGGCCTCGGCACAGGCGGTTCACCCCGCGTGATCAAAGGCGGTGGTACAGTGGTTATGCCGCTTATACAGAGTGCCAAACAGCTCTCTCTGGAACTGATGTCATTCGACGTAGCGCCGACACAGGACCTCTATACTCGTCAGGGTGTCGCGGTCAACGTTGAGGCAGTAGCGCAGATCAAGATTCAGAGCGATCCCGACTCGATTCGGACTGCCGCCGAGCAACTGCTGACAAAGAACCCTGTGGAGCGAGAGGGCCTCATCAGGCTGGTGATGGAAGGACACTTGCGCGGCATCGTCGGCCAGTTGACGATAGAAGAGATCGTGAAGCAGCCTGAGATGGTCGCTGACCGGATGCGTGCCACTTCCGCCGACGACATGGACAAGATGGGCCTCGAAATTGTGTCGTTCACTATCAAAGAAGTGCGCGACAGCAATGAATACATAATGAACATGGGGCGTCCCGACATTGCGCGTATCAAGCGTGAAGCGGATATCGCCTCCGCCGAGGCCGACCGCGACACGGCCATCAAGCGTGCCCAGGCAATGCGTGAAGCGGCCATCGCCCAGGCGCAGGCCGACCAGGAACGGGTGCTGGTCGAGACGGCTTCAGCCACAAAACAAGCTGAAGCGCAGCGCGACCTTGAGATGAAACGAGCCGATTATACATCTGCTGTTCGCAAGCAGCAAGCGG
>JBBRVL010000100.1:0-11054 GCA_038246925.1 Chloroflexia bacterium | reverse complement strand
TTACACTGTTGAGACCGCGGCGCAGGTCATCCAGGTGAATATCAGCAAGAAAGGGAAGCCCCTCATCCATACGGGTAAACTCACAGGGTCGGAAAAGCCTATTGACCTGGCTCACAATCGAGAGAAAGATTTAATACTGCGGGCAGATGAGCCGGTGCCGTTCTTGCAGGCGGTCGGCATCATGACAAAAGAAGGTAAGATCAAGGCGGATATGCAGCGCAAGTTTCGGCAGATAAATGAGTACCTGAAACTTATCGATCAGACGGGTGTGCTCGGCACGTTGAATGAGGCTCCGGTCCGCGTGGTCGATTTCGGCTGCGGGAATGCCTATCTCACCTTTGCCACTTATCATTACATGACCAATACGCTTGGGCTAGAAACCGAAATGGTCGGTGTCGATGTGCAGTCGAATTTGCTGGAACGGCACGTCTTTAACGCCATGACTCTCGGCTGGGCTGGGCTGACCTTTGAAGCCGCGCGCATTGTTGATTACGAGCCAACTGCGCCTGCCGATGTAGTGTTGGCGTTACACGCCTGCGATACGGCGATGGATGAAGCCATCGCTCAAGGGATTGGGTGGCGAAGCAAATTGATTATTACGGCCCCTTGCTGCCACCATGAGCTGCAAGAGCAACTCAATAAGCAACCGTACCCCGCGCCTCTCAATCCGATCTCGCGCTATGGAATCCTGAGCGAGCGCCTGGGCGATATCCTGACCGACACGTTCCGGGCGTTGACACTGCGTATCATGGGCTACCGTACCGATGTTGTACAGTTCGTCTCCACGGAGCACACGGCAAAGAACCTCATGATACGCGCGGTTGGAGGTCTTCGTGTCGGAGACCCCAAATTCGTGCGAGAATACAATGAGCTTAAACAGTACTGGAATGTAACCCCATACCTGGAGCGTTTGTTGGAAGAGCCATTTACGAGGTTACTAACTGGTGCTTCCGATGTTGTATCACAGAGCGACCCGGTTACCACTGAAATGGACCTGGAACCCGACATCGGGCAAGGGTCGTTTTACGCACCAGCGTAACATTCATCTGTCTTACACATCTTATAGGGCATCAAGAAGGGGTTTAGCATTATGCTAAACCCCTTCGGCCTGAGCGGTGTTCTTTCGTCTACCGAATGAAGAGCGGCGCAAGCACCAGCGTAATCGTCGCCAACAGCTTGATCAGCACGTGAAGCGAGGGGCCGGCGGTATCCTTGAAGGGGTCGCCTACCGTATCGCCCACGACCGATGCTTTATGGGCTTCGGTGCCTTTGCCCAGCACATTGCCTTCGTCATCCTTCAGGCCGCCCGACTCGATGAACTTCTTGGCGTTGTCCCAGGCGCCGCCGCCGTTGTTGAGGACGTTAGCCATCAGCACACCGACGATTGTGCCTACCATCAGGAGGCCACCCGCTGCCTGCCAGCCAAGCACCAGGCCGACGATAACCGGGGTAGATACCGCCAGCAGACCAGGGGCTATCATTTCTCGTAGAGCAGCACGGGCCGAAATATCTACAGCGCGTGCATAGTCAGGGCGTGATGTACCTGCCATGATGCCTGGGTCGGCGCGGAACTGGCGGCGCACTTCTTCGATCATTTGCCCGGCCGCGCGCCCTACCGCACGTATGGCGAGCGAGGAGAAGAGGAAGACGAGCATCGCGCCTATGAACGCGCCGATGAAGACCGGTATCTCAGAAAGGTTGATAGGTAACTGGCCGCCGACGATGTTCCCGGCAGCATCACGCGAGCCACCCACGAGGGGTAGATCAGGCTTCACGAGGCGAACTTTGTCGAGGTAAGCCGAGAAGAGCAGGAACGCCGCGAGCGCCGCCGAACCGACCGCATAACCCTTTGTGAGGGCCTTGGTGGTGTTGCCTACAGCGTCGAGGCCATCCGTAATGTTGCGCACCTCAACGGGTTGATGTGACATCTCGGCGATACCACCGGCGTTGTCGGTGATCGGGCCAAAGGTGTCCATCGCAAGGATGTAGGCGCACGACATGAGCATGCCCATCGTTGCCACCGCCGTACCGAAGATACCGGAGGCGACAGCCGTATCGACCTGGAACAGCACATCTTCCGCGCCGGGAACCCTGATGCCCACTACAGCCTCAACCACCGGATTGCCCATCGTGCCGAGGAAATACGAGCTAAACAGGGCAAGCGCGATAGTGATGGTCGGCAGGAAGGTCGTCTCGAAGCCTACAGCTATACCGGAGATGATAGTGGTAGCGGGGCCGGTGCGTGCTGCCTGGGCGATCTCCTTCACGGGTCGCCAGGAACCTGCGGTGTAATACTGCGTGATATATACGAACGCGATAGATGTTGCGATACCGACCAGGCCGGCCAGGCCGAACCAGAAGCCGGATGAGAAGCCGTTTTCCGCCCCCTCAGGAAGCATCAACATGCTCACTATCATCATCGCAACCGCCGATACGGCAGCCATTACGTAATAGCCGTTGTTGAGCGCGGCGAGCGCGGCCTTGTCAGTTACATCACCACCGCCTTTGCCTGAGACGCGGGCCGAGAGGATACCGACCATCGACGCGATAAGGCCGAAGGCACGCACAACGAGCGGGAAGAGTATCCAGGCGACGTTAGTGCGGCCCGTAATCTCATAAAGCAACACACCGAGGATCATCGCGCCGATGTTTTCGGCGGCTGTCGATTCAAAGAGGTCGGCTCCGCGTCCCGCGCAGTCACCCACGTTGTCGCCCACGAGGTCTGCGATAACAGCCGGGTTGCGCGGGTCGTCTTCGGGGATGCCTGCTTCTACTTTACCTACAAGGTCTGCGCCCACGTCGGCTGCCTTGGTATAGATACCGCCGCCAAGTTGAGCGAAGAGGGCCACGAAGGATGCTCCGAAGCCAAAGCCTACGATCAAGAACGGGGCCTGCGCAACGCCTGCCGCGCCGCCACCTGCTATTTGCGAATAGACTTCATAAATGGCATAAACGCCGAGCAGTGAGAGCGATACAACCAGGAAGCCTGAGACCGCACCGCCGCGCAAGGCCACTGTCAGAGCTTCACCTAGCGACCGGCGAGCAGCAGCTGCGGTTCGAAGGTTGGAGCGTACAGCTACGTACATACCTATAAAGCCTGAGATCGCGGATGCAGCCGCACCAAGCAGGAATGCGATTGAAGTCAGGATGCCAAGCGTGGTCTGCCCGACCGTGGTCCCCTGGTCGCTGCCCGGAATGAAGGCGAGCAGTACGCCCACGAGGACCGCAGTGATCACCGTTAGTACTGCAATAGTGGTGTACTGGCGCTTCAGGAAGGCCATAGCCCCCTCGAAGATGATGCCTGCGATCTCCTGCATCTCTGGCGTGCCTTTGTCCCTACTGAGCACATCCCTCGCCAGGTACGCGGCGAACAGCACTGCGATAACCCCGGCGATTGGCACAAAGTAGGTTAATAACGTGACTACCGAATCATGATCCATTGCCTCTCCTCCCGTATATTCAAATCGTCTTCAAGCGCGGCCCCGTTGCCGTGCCTGTATGCTGTGGTAGGTACGCTGCTCCGAGCCTGCTCGTTGCGCACCGGAATGCCCGGCACGATGACGCGACCGGGCAAGAACTTTGTGCATTGTATCACAGTAGAACGGCTATAGCAACTGCCCCGATTGATAATTCAATTCGGCTCTTCTCAGTTTCTGTGTTGAACTGAATCGGGCATGCTATATAACGCCAAGAACCAGGTAATATTGCTATCTAGCCGCAGCTCTGGGCTTGGCCGCGGCGGGTGGGGTAGGCGGATTGCCACGTCCCAACAGGCGTCTCCACTCGCCGTTCTCCCAGATAACCAGCAACATGGAGGCATTGAAGATAGATGAGTATGTACCTGAGATGATCCCTATCAGCAACGCAAGCACGAAGTTGCGTATACTCGCGCCCCCTAACAGATAGAGCGCGAACAACGTCAGAATTACCGTGATCGACGTATTGATCGAGCGGGCCAGCGTCTGCACAAGTGAGTAATTCACTATGTCACTGAAGTTATCGAACCGCCGTTTCAAGATGTTTTCACGCACGCGGTCGAACACCACGATAGTATCGTGCACCGAGAAGCCGATTACGGTTAGCATGGCCGTAATAAAGAGCGCGTCTATCTCCACGGCGAACAATATGCCCAATATGGCGAAGATCCCTATCACGACCAGGACGTCGTGCAGCAGCGCGATGATGGCGCAAACTCCATAGCGGAAGGCATTGGGCACCTTGCGGAAGACGATAGTCAGGTAGATCAAGATGGCGACTGACGCGGCAGCGATTGCCAGGAAAGCGCGCCCAAGAAGCTCACTTCCTATGGTCGGGCCGATAGTACGGAAATCAATGGTAGAGCTTTCCAGTATGCGGTCGCGGACCACCGTCCGGGTCGGAGGGGCTTGAGGGGTGGTGACGGCTGTTGTACCCGTGACCGTACCGGTTGTGGTTAGTGTAGCCGTCACGGTAACTGTACCGCTTACCGTGACCGTAGTTGTTCCTGATATTGGCGTGCTCAATACCGCGGTTGGTGTGGGACTGAGGGTTTGCGTCTCAGTAATACGCTCGCTGGGCACAAGCTCGGCGTTGATAAGAGCAGTCTCTACCTTCTCACGCTCTTCACCCTCGACTAGGCCTGGGAGGTCCATAATGATAGTGTTAGTGACGGGGCCTGGGGCAGTGCCTATCGAGCCGCCCTTTACGAGAGCATCCGGTATACCGGCATTAGCGAGTGCGGTCTTGAATCTCTCTGTACTATTGGCTTCAGCATTTAGAGGAGCCACGGTCCAACGCGTACCGCCGGTGAAGTCAATACCCGGCTTCAGCCCGCCAAACAGCACGGCGAGGAGTCCTGGAACGATAATGGCCACCGAGGCCAATAGGAATAAGTAACGCTTGCCAACTAAATCGATCATTGCTTCCTCAATAGTGTCGTCTGCTTCCGACTACCTGGTTACTTCTTTCAGGCTGCGGGCAATTGACGACTGACGTCTATGCTTCTACAGCGGGAGTACCACCCGCCCGTTCCCTAGCTTCCAGGTTGAAGGCCCATCTGCTGCCTGCGAGAGGTGTCTTCACCACGGCGCGCAGGAAAGATCGTGAAACAGTGATTGCCGAGAAGAGCGACACGAGCACGCCAATCGCCAGGGTCAACGCAAAGCCCTTGATAATAGATGCGCCGCCGAATGTGGAGCCGAACCAGAACAGGATCGCGCAGGTAATGAGTGTCGACATATTCGAGTCGCGGATGGAGGGCCAGGCGTGGTCGAAGCCTGCCTCCACCGCCGCGCCGAGCGTTTTGCCCGATCTCAGTTCTTCTTTCAGGCGTGAGAATATAAGGACGTTGGCGTCAACCGCCATACCGATTGAAAGGATGAAGCCCGCGATACCCGCCAATGTGAGCGTGACCGGGACGAGTTTGAAGACGGCCAGCGCGATCAGTGAGTAAATAACCAGCGCCAGGCTTGCCAGAGCGCCGGGCAGCCGATAATAAGTAATCATGAAAAGCACAACCAGGGCGAGGCCCGCCGCGCCAGCGATAATGCTCTTATCGATCGCTTCCTGCCCAAGGGTTGCCGAAATCTTGCTCGATTCCAGCGTTCGAAGGCTCACTGGAAGCGAGCCGTATCTTAGCTGTACGGAAAGGATCCGCGCCTCCGCCAGGGTAAGGCCGGTAATAACGCCGTTGCCACCCGCAATCACGCCCTGGATGGTCGGGTTGCTGATAACTTTCTTATCGAGCACGATAGGCATGTATTTGCCGATGTTGGCGGACGTAAAGTCAGCCAGCTTCCTGGGGCCGTCACCCTTTAGGTAGAAGACAACTTGTGGAGCGTTGGTGGTCGAGTCGCGGCCCACGGTTACTTTATTACCATCGATCTCGTCGCCGTTCACTACGACTTTGAAGAGCTTGGTTGGTGGTGTAGCTTGCGCTACGGGCGCGGCGGTGGTGGCTGTCGCAACCGGGGCGGTAACCGTGCCGGAGACGGTCGTGGTGGAGGTCACTACGGTGGGTACTCCGACAGCGGTGGGAGCGGTGGTATTGACGCGAAGCTGTTCCGGTCGCGGCCCGCCATTCTCAGTCAGAACCAGGTCGCCTACCTCACAGCCTATGCAGCCAGAGGGAGGAGCGACTTCGCCGTTGATGAATTCGAGGAAAGCGGTTGTCTGGATAATCTTGGTGGCGTCCTCAAGGTTCTGGATGCCGGGCAGCTCGACCAGGATTCGGTTGCCGCCTGCCGTTTGTACTACAGGTTCGGCGGCGCCTGTGCCATTTGCACGGCTCTCGATGATATCGCGAGCGGCTTGAAGTTGGCTCTTGGTCACTGGTTCGTTACCACGTGGCTCGGCCTGCAATACAAGCTGCAAACCTCCCTGCAGGTCAAGCCCCCTTCTAAACCTGAGATCTCTGCACTCGCTCGGCTTGTCATTGAGGCAAATGTTGTCCGTAACGACTACAAAGATGGAGATGAGGGTAATGATGAGGATGCCGATCAGGTAGGCGAAAAGATTTTGTCGCAACGAAATGCTCCTCTAGTGTTCGGGATGTGAGCCGGGTGGTGCGCTCTCATATATCTGGCGCTCCGTGAATCGGCAAAAAATACCTGCGGTCCGTTTGCAGCCAAATAAGAGGCAAGCGGCAAGCGCAGTCAAGAAACAATTATAAGTTAGCTGCTGCGTTCTGTCAACTCAGTTTGGCGTCCAGGGGCGACCAAAAGAGAACATGGAATACTGTAGGGGCGGACCTACGTGTCCGCCCTTGCCTGGGATGCGCCCGTACAGGGCGGACACATAGGTCCGCCCCTACGATTTATCTACTGCGACACTCTGACGCATGGTTGTAAGGGAGCAGAGACGGCTCAAAAACTGCTAATGTGATAATATATACACGGGGCAGCATCAAACATCGCTTTGATGAATATCAGGCTAAGGGAGGATTTTTTTACCCGGCTCCGAACATTATGATAGGCATACTTGTAGTTATATTCCTCGTGCTCGTTACGTCGTTCTTCGTCGCTATAGAGTTCGCGCTCGTCAGCGTAAGAAAGACCCGTATCGAGCAGCTTGCCAGCGAAGGCTCGACTGCCGCCGTGCTGGTGAAGCATGCGCTCGATAACCTGAACAAGTACCTGGCCGCAGCTCAGGTCGGTATCACAATGGCGACACTCGGCCTCGGTACGCTGGGTGAGCCGGTGGTGGCCCAACTTATTGTGCCCCCCCTCGAAGCCGTATTACCGCGTGAACTGCTTGAGGGCCTTTTGACGGCCCACGGCATTGCATTCGTGCTCGCATTGCTGCTGGTAACTACCGTTGAGCTGATAATCGGCGAAAATGTCCCTAAGATTGCTTCGATCCAGCGTGCAGAGCAAGCAAGCCTCTTTTTGATACGCCCGCTGCGATTCTTCATGATACTCTTTAAGCCGTTCATCTGGATTATCAATATCCTTACCTCGGCGGTGCTCCGCATGGTTGGTCTTCCCCAGGATGATGTCCACGCCAACGTCTACACTGTAGAAGAGCTGGAAATGCTGGTCACGTCGAGCCGGAAGGCCGGCGTGCTCGACCGCGACGAAGAAGCCATATTGCGCCGGGTATTCGACTTTGGCGACCTGACGGCACGGCAGGTAATGCGACCCCGCACCGAGCTTGTCGGCGTTCCGTCTGATGCGACCCTGTCGGAAGTGACGCAGATAATGACCCAGCACAGATTCAGTCGCTTCCCCGTCTATGATGGCGACCTCGACAGGATAATCGGCGTGCTGCACGTGAAGGATGTCTTTGCCTTCCTTGCTCAGGTGGCGAGTGGGGCAGGCGCGGCAGTCCACATAGGGGACGGCACGACTACGGTCACATCTCCGCTAGAGGGTACGCAAAGTGTCAGCTTTAATGTAGTGTCGCTGATGCGTAAGATAGCTGCCGTGCCCGAAAGCCTGGGCGTCGGCGAGCTAATGTCGCGCATGCAGCAAAGCAACGTCCAGATGATACAGGTAGTAGACGAGTACGGTGGCACTGCGGGGGTTGTAACGCTCGAAGACATAGTTGAAGAGATCGTCGGCGAGGTACGCGATGAGTTTGAGCCGAGCGATTCAGAATCGGGCATCACCGTGACGCCGGAGGGCACCTTGATCGACGGCCTTGTGGCTATTGACGACGTAAACGAGGCGCTTGGCCTCAAAATCGAGAGCGAATCGGATACGCTAGGCGGCTATGTCTTCGACGTTCTGGGCCGCAAGCCGGAAGTAGGGGACGAGGTCAAGCGCAACGGCTTCGTCCTGCGCGTGGAGGCGCTCGACAACTTGCGTATCGCGAAGGTCCGCGTTTTGACGCACAATAAGCCTAAAGACGATGCCGAGCAGGATTGACAGGCAGATGGAGCCGCCCAGTGCGGGAAGTACTCCATTCATTGGGGCTGGTGATACACCTGTCGCCGGGGAGCGTCTGCAGAAGATACTTGCCCAGGCGGGCGTAGCCTCACGCCGGGCTGCGGAAGAAATTATAGCGGCTGGTCGGGTGGCGGTCAACGGCACGGTCGTCAAAGAAATGGGTGTGCGGGCCGACCCATCAAAAGACACAATAACTGTTGATGGGCGTCCGCTTGCAGTCTCTACAGGTGCGGCAAAGACCGGAGGGATGATCTACCTTATGCTGAACAAGCCGAGGGGCGTAGTATCTACCGCAAAAGACACCCACGGCCGGACGACAGTGCTTGACCTTATAGGCAAGATCGAAGGTGAGCCGCGAAGAGCAGGTCGCCCGATTCCATCGCCCAACGCGAGAATCTATCCTGTAGGCAGGCTCGACGCTGACACAACGGGACTGCTCCTCCTCACCAACGATGGCGACCTCACTTTTCGTCTAACTCACCCTCGGTTTGGGGTTGAGAAGGAATACCGCGCGGTAGTAAGAGGACGGCCCCCTGAGCAGGCGCTCCAAAAGCTGCGTGAGGGCATCGAGATAGAAGGCGAGTTAACTGCACCCGCAGTAGTCGATTGGCTCGGTACGCGAGAAGGCTCGACATTACTGCGCGTGGTCATCCATGAAGGTCGCAAGAGGCAGGTGCGTTTGATGCTGGCGGCGGTCGGGCACCCTGTAGTCGAGTTGCAGCGCGTGCGATTTGGCCCAATGACCCTCGGCGATCTGGAGGTTGGCAAATGGCGCACTCTTGCCCTGCACGAAGTCCATGCGCTACGTAAGGCTGTGAAGCTGCGGCCCGCGACTACTAACACCGGCACAACTAAGACAAGCCATCATGCTCCGGCACCAAAGCCAGAACGCAGGCCGGAGCAACAATCGCGCGGAAGTACAGGGAGGAAAAAGATTGGCAGGTAAAGAAGGTGTGTTGCCCAGGACGATAGCTATTGACGGTCCGGCGGGAGCGGGCAAGAGCACGATAGGAAGACTCCTGGCCGAGAGGCTGGGCTACCTCTTTCTTGATACAGGAGCTATGTACCGTGCTGTCGCCCTTTACGCCCTGCGCGAAGGCATATCTACCTCCAATGAGTCACGCCTGGCTAATCTGGCCGAGACGCTGCCGATCCATATAGAAAAGCCGCAGGAAGATGAGACCGATGGCCGCCCCTACACCGTGCTGGTAGGTGATGAAGATGTGACCTGGGAGATCAGGCGGTCGGAAGTAGAGTCTGTGGTGTCGGCGATTGCGTCGTGGCCCACAGTACGTGAAGCATTGGTGCGCCAGCAGCGACGGATGGCGAGCCTCGGCCCGGTTGTGATGGTAGGCCGGGATATAACCACAGAGGTATTGCCCGACGCGGACCTCAAGATATATCTGGATGCCTCGCTTGAAGAGCGCGCCCGCCGCCGCTACAACGAGCTACAGGAGCGCGGGCGCCATGTCACCTACGAACAAGTAGAGGCCGAGATAACAGACCGCGACGACCAGGACATGCACCGCGCTGCGGGGGCTTTGCGGCAGGCCGATGACGCCGTGCCCGTGAAGACAGATGGCCTCGAGATAAAGCAGTCGCTGGACAAAATATCTAGGGTAGTAAGGTCGTGGGCCGAAGGCGCGCAAAGTATGAAGGGCAAGACACCAGCCATTTGAACGGGGGTTTACCCTGGTTACGTGGTATCCCGGTCGTAGTTCCGCAGCGCCGGGGATAGAAACCCTACAAGTACAGTAATAGCTATCACAGCCACGCCGCCAATCATGACGGAGGGACCAAGCCCTAGCACCTTTGCAAGAAGGCCCGCCTCTAGTTCGCCAAGCTGCGGGCCGCCCATATAGAAGACCATGTTGACCGATGTCATGCGCCCTCTTAGTTCGTCGGGCGTCGAAAGCTGGCGAATCGTTTGTCGCATGACCATGCTGACAGTATCGGCAGCGCCTGTTCCGGCAAGCGCCAGCACAGTTAGCCAGAAATATTGGGATAGGCCGAATACGATAGTTGCCAGCCCGTAGGCTGCGACCGACATAATCACGATAAGCCCCTGCCTGCGTACGTTGCCCAACCATGACATGACAACACCGGCGACCACCGCGCCTATGGCTGGGGCGGCATAGAGGATGCCCCAGAGTTGCCTATCGATTTGTAGCACTTGCTCGGCGATAGCTGGAAGGAGCACGGTGGCAGCACCGAGCAGGGTAGCGAAGAAGTCGAGCGTCATAGTTGACATAATAATAGGGGATTTGCGAAGGAAGCGTAATCCCTCGAAGGCTGCTGTCAGGCTAACGTCTCTTGTTTCAGCCTTCTGAGGTCGTGTTCGCAGAAAGAAGAGAGCGATAAGCACGGCTGTAAAGGAAAACGCGTCGATCCAGTAGATGAGGGCGAACCCGGTGGAGCGAAGCGGCAGGAAAAGCCCGCCGAGCATCGGGCCGACAATAGTGGCGATTTGCCACATGATAATATTGAGGGAGAGAGCGTTCGGCAGATCGCGGCGCGGCACAAGGTTAGGTGTTAGAGCAGAGCGCGCAGGGTTGTCGAAGGATACAGCTACGCCGGAAAGCGCGGTCAGGCCGTATATCAGCCACACGGAGGCCCAGCCGAACTGGGTGGCAAACGCCAGGACAAAGACCGAGAATGCCATGATAGACTGGGTGAGCATCAGGAGCC
>JBBRVL010000099.1:0-11072 GCA_038246925.1 Chloroflexia bacterium | reverse complement strand
TAATTCGTAATTCGTAATTCGTAATTGGAGCGAAGCGACGAAGTAATTCGTAATTCGTAATTCCCCACACTATGGGGGCCACCTCAGTGTATAATGTCATGTTACAACATACTGATCCAAAATCGGGAAAGGACCATCATATAATGGAAACAATCACCACATCAACAGAGAGCATTGACGCCAAGCGTTACGCTCATGCCGAGGCCCTCGTCTCCACCGAATGGGTCCAGCAACATCTCAACGATCCGAAGGTGCGGATAGTAGAGTCGGACGAGGATATATTGTTATACGAGCAAGGCCATATCCCAGGGGCGGTGAAGCTCGATTGGCACACCGATCTGCAAGACCCTGTGCGCCGTGATTATTTAGGACGGCAGGCGTTCGAGCAGCTTTGTGCCGAGCGGGGCATCAGCAATGACACGACAGTGGTGCTATACGGCGACAAGAATAACTGGTGGGCTACCTATGCCTTCTGGGTTTTCAAACTGTTCGGGCACGAGGATGCCAGGATCATGGACGGCGGTCGGCAGAAGTGGATCGCTGAAGAGAGGCCGCTTTCAAGGGAAGCGCCAAATCATCCTCGTGCTGAGTACAAGGCGAACGAGCGCAAAGACGGGGAGATACGAGCCTTCCGCGATCAGGTGATGGCGTTGTTGAACGAGCGCGCTGGTGGCCTGCAAGAAGGTAAGGCCCTGGTTGATGTACGCTCACTGCCGGAATTCACGGGCGAGATGCTGCACATGGTCAATTATCCCCAGGAGGGGGCGCAACGAGGGGGACATATCCCCGGAGCGCGTAGCATCCCCTGGGCGACCGCCGTGCGAGAGGATGGCACGTTCAAGAGCGCGGAAGAACTGCGTTTTATCTATGAGCCGCAGGGCGTTACCCCAGATAAAGACGTGGTCGCTTACTGCCGCATCGGTGAGCGCTCATCCCACACGTGGTTTGTGTTGAAGTACCTGCTTGGCTATCCAAAAGTACGCAACTACGATGGCAGTTGGACCGAGTGGGGCAATCTTGTGGACGCGCCGATTGAGAAGGGCCAGCCTTCTTAAGTAGACAGTGGTCGGGGATTGGGGATTAGGGATTAGGGATTACGAATTACGGTTCACCGCAGAGACGCAGAGACGCAGAGACGCAGAGGTTATTGGGGATTGGGGATTGGGGATTAGGGATTGGAAAGCTTCGACCTTTATTTCGTAATTCGTAATTCGTCCCTAATCCCTAATCCCTAATCCCTAATCCCTAATCCCTATTCTCACAGGCTATCTGCTGCCGGTGAGCTTCAGCAATAGGCGCGTGAGCAGAGCCGTACTGGAGCCGTAGACCAGGTGAGCGCCTAGAGCTTGAACGTGCTCTGAGGTTGGTACTTTCTCGGGGTTGGGCGCTATGTCCAGCACACGTAAGGCTATTTCGTCAAGGAGCGCCCAGATAGCCGCGCCGTAGATTAGCCCTCCAACGATCCCCAGGCGGGGACGTACCGCCGCTACTATCCCAAAAAGCGCGCCGAAGATAAGCCCAGTGGCATAATGGACCCCGACGCCGGCCTTTGCCTTGTCCTTCCTGGGGACTTCCTTGCCGGTAAGCGCCTCGGAGACTTTGTCGGCTATTATCTGGGTTGAGGGCTGCGCTTCTTTCTGGCCGTCGTTCTTGCCTTTGGGCTTCTGCTCGGGTCTATCGCCCAGGGTCTCCTTGACAATCTTCCAGTAGATATCCATTACAGCCGATGCGCCAACACCCGCCGCGAGGCCGCATAGGGCGCCTTTAATGGGATTCTGGCGCTTGCTAGGCATTTAGTTTCTTTTGCATTTTACAGTCCATCCATCTCACAAGTTTCCGTTCTCAGGTCTGTTCCATTCGCACCTGCAAGCGACCTCCATACTTCCTGGCCTGGTACGCGGGCACCGGGTCGGTGGCAGGACCGTGCAGCACGTTGCCGCTTGTGATGTCGAACTGAGAGCCGTGGCACTGGCAGGTTACTACGTGCCCTTCCAACTTGCCTTCCCACAGGCCGCAGCCCAGGTGAGAGCAGGTGCCGCCGAATGCATGAATGCCGTGATCGTCTTGCACCAGCACTACTGGGTCATTCTCTATATCGAACTTGACCATTTTGCCTTCTTTGAGATCCTCAACCGCGCCTACATCGGTGTACTTCTCTGGCCCTTCTTTCCAGGCGTTGCGGCTGACTGCTGTGCCGAGGTTGTAGACCATCTCACCACCTATATATGCCGCGGTAGCCGATGTGAGGTAGCCTATTGCTGATAAGGAGCGTGCCAGGCCGCGAGTCTTCTTGTCGCCGCCGGCGCGCAACATGAGAGAACTTAAGTTGAACACTAGCCCGACGCTGTTGATGAGGCCGTGCGCTAGGCCCATGCGCCTCTGGGAGCCTCCGATATCGCTCCAGTCGGTTATACCGGTGACTGCTGAACCGACTGCTCCCAATATGCCCGCTCCAAGCGCGATATCTGAGGCTCTGTCGAGGCCGTCATCGTCGCCTCTGGCCGCGCTGATGATGTCGAGCAGTTGGGCTATGGTCCATGCGCCGACCGGCACATCGGTAAGCACCGGGTGGAGCGGGTGCCCAAGCCAGACGCCGTTCAGGAAGTCTTTGACGACGTGCCCGGCCTCTCCGCTACTACTGAACGCCTTGTTGATGACCGGCTGAATAACGTCCGCCAGTTCATCAATCCACTGTTGTTTGTCGATTATCGCCTCAGCGATTCGTTTAGTCATGTTCGCGCCTCCCAGCAAGAATGCTAAAGGTGGGTGCAATATACATGCCAGTGTGGGGAATTACGAATTACGAATTACGGGTTCACCGCAGAGGCGCAGAGGCGCAGAGGCGCAGAGTTTTTATTGTTTTGAATTACGAATGAAGTTAAGATAATTAGAACCATCCGGTCAGTGTAAGTGTACTATGATGTAGTATAGGAGAGGCACCAACGAGATTTGCCTTTATGCTTTGCAATTCAATAGAGGGAGGAGTACTATGCTAGTTACTGCTGGTAGATTGCCTCATGTGCGTATGGTTATAGCTATGGCAATGTTTGTGTCGTCCTTTGTTTCCCTCTCTGGTAGCGCAGATGTTGTGGCTGCTCCCAACACACAGGCCCCTCCTCAAGTTACCCCACGACCTGTTGGCCGCGCCCTATTGCTCACCGACCCGGTGCCGGACCCCAGGCAGCCGGGAGTGCAGTGGTTCGCGCCCACAGGCCATACCTTGCGTGGGATATTCCTCGAGTACTGGAACAAGTATGGTGGATTGTACCAGTTTGGCTATCCTCTGACAGAAGAGTTCTTTGAGCCGGTAGGCCCTGAGAACAGGCTCCTTCGGGTGCAATATTTTGAGCGCAACAGGTTCGAGTTTCACCCTGAGTATGCAAATACCCAGTACGAGGTGCTGCTTGGCTCTCTAGGTCGTGACTTCCGCGCCCAGGACCCACCTACAGGCCGTGTGCGCGATAGTCTCTTCTTCGGGG
Organism: Chloroflexia bacterium; assembly: GCA_038246925.1. Classification (GTDB taxonomy): domain Bacteria; phylum Chloroflexota; class Chloroflexia; order QHBQ01; family JADMIH01; genus JADMIH01. The sequence goes on along the minus strand of JBBRVL010000099.1, from coordinate 7,593 downwards.
AGACAGGGCACAACATCCTCGGCACGTTCAGGGCCTACTGGGAGACGCATGGAGGCGCATTCGTGCACGGCTTCCCGATGACTGAAGCCTATATGGAGAAAAACGCCATAGACGGCAAGATGTACCTGGTGCAATACTTTGAGAGGAGCAGGTTTGAATTGCACCCTGAGTACTTAGGTACACGCTATGAGATACTGTTGGGGCTGTTGGGGAGGCAGTTGTCAGAGAAAAAGGGTTTCCCTTATGGGTGGTACCCCTACTTCGGCCATGCTCCTGATTATTCTTGGGTTGCAGGCAGATACATTACGGATACAAGAGACTGTCCTTATCCTAAATGCGGTTGTGGCAACATTCACTACGCCTACTCAGTTGATCCGCAAGTAGATCGTGATAAAAAGGGTACACGCATTCGCCCTTATGGTCCTAGTTGGTGGGATGTTCCTGAGCTAGGGCTTGATAGTAGTCGCCGCGTGGTGGTCTTTGGCCATCTGGACAGGCCCATAGAGGCCGAGGCGGAAGGAACAGGAACGTGTGAGAAGCCTGCTTACTTCGTTGAGCGAGCGCAGACCAACCCATCTCCCTAAGCTTGAGATTTAACTACTATAAAGTATATATTGGCCCTTTTCGCTGACCGTTTTACCTGCGTACCGTCCATTCTGTTAAGGAGGCCATAATGAGGCGTATATTATCCAACATTGTCCTGGTGGCAGCCGCAGTGGCGCTTACCACGGTATTTCAGCCATTGGCTCACCTGGGATCGTTGGCAGCCCCAGCGCAACAAGGTAACTGCCAGACGTTCAAGGAAACGGGCAAGACGGTATGTGGGCGATTCTGGGAGTATTGGCAGGGCAACGGCGGCCTGGCCCAGCAGGGTTATCCTCTCTCTGACGAGTTTACTGAGGTGTCAGAGCTTAACGGGCGCACGTACCTGGTGCAGTACTTTGAGCGTGCCGTGTTTGAGTTGCACCCTGAGAACCAACCTCCTTATGATGTACTATTGTCGCAGCTAGGTAGAACGCAGTTCAACCGCAAGTATCAATTCGGCGTGCCGCCTCTCATCCTCTCCACAACTGAGCTAAAGTATCGTATCTTTGAGATGTTTGGACGGCACATGCGGTACTGCGATTTTGACTACAATCCAACAGGTGGTCCTGAGTCAGAAAGAAAAAATATGCTCAAGTGGTATGCCAATGTTGACAGGAGTACCGATGAGTTCAAAACGATTCTGCGTAACAACAACCTGAGCAGTGCTGACAATCTCACTCCCGACCAGATTCTCGCAATCTATCGAGACTATAAGAGGCTGCGCGCCTTCCCATTAGAGAAGGCAGGCGAGAGGTACAAGTTTCGCTTGATTACAAGCAAAGAGGGAGACCCTGGACCTTCAGGGCCTGGGTTTCGTGTGGAGGGATGGATTGATGAAAATGGATTAGTCGAAGTGATGTCGAACACGCCCGCGAACTTCGAATGCCCTCTAATTTGTCTCTCTGGTTCTACCTTGATCGCCACACCAGATGGTGCTGTGCCGGTTCGGAACTTGCGCGTAGGCATGAGCATCTGGACTGCCGATGAGAAGGGCGTCCGGCAGCCTGCCACGATACTCAAGACCTCACGCATCGCTGTTGGCGCGGATCAGCAAATGGTCCGCCTGAAGCTTGAGGATGGGCGTGAATTGCTGGCTTCCCCGGGACACCCGACAGCAGATGGTCGTATGCTCGGCTCACTGGGCGAGGGTGACAGCGTAGATGGTGTGCGTGTGCTCTCCGCAGACCTCGTACCGTACAGCGAAGGTTACACATACGATGTGCTGCCGTCTGGTGGAACCGGGCATTATTGGGCCAACGGTATATTGCTCGGCAGCACGCTCACGACCGCTCCGTAGTAGGTTCAGGGATTAGGGGTTAGGGATTAGGGATTAGGGATTAGCAACCTTGAACCTACTCCCTAATCCCTATTTCATGCGTAATTCATACCTCCCGAGGGAAGCGTGAGGCAATCAGCGCACCTGTAGCGGCGAAGATGACTGTGCCTAGATAGACCCAGCCGAGGCTGCCGGATAGGGCGTCGGCGAGGGCTGTGCGGGTGGCGAACGGAAGGGTATCGCGCACGGCGAGGTTGAATAGGGCGTTCACCGGGCCGAGGGCGGGGTCAGCGCCAGCCGCGAGAGCGGTTTCGGGCATTTGCGCTACAAGCTGCCTCAGTCTATCGCTGGCGAGCACAGGGGCTAGGGTGGCTGTAAGAACGGCCCCAAGCACAGATGCGCCTATCGTATTGCCCATGTTGCGGAAGAACTGCACAGAGGCGGTGGAGATACCGCGCTCACTCCACGGCACTGAAATCTGCACCGCTATAAGCATGGAAGACGTGCTGAATCCGAATCCCATGCCTGCAATGAAGCCACCGACTATGATCACGCCGCTCCTGAGGATAAAGTTGGAACTGACAACAGGTAGCACCACCGAGAGCAAGAGCAGGGTGCCGAGCAGTATAAGGGCCGTGCCGCCGATGACCAGCGACCTGTAGGGGAACCGCCTTATCAGCTTTCCGGTCTGGGAGCTTGCGAGGGGCCAGCCTATCGAAAGCGGCGCGAGTATCAGGCCCGCCTCAATCGGATCACCGCCCCAGGAACCTTGCACAAGGAGGGGCACATAAGCTGAAAAGCCTATAAGCACGCCGCCCGACAACAGACCCGCCAGGCAGGGAACCGCGATGATGGGACGTGATAGAAGACCGAGTGAGAGAATAGGCGCGGGAGCGCGTCTCTCGAAGTAAACGAACAGGGAGAGAAGGAGCGCCGCGCCCGCCCAGGTGAGGAAGGTCATAGGTGCCAGCCAGCCTCCACCGTGCGAACCCGATTGCAAACCGACCAGCACCAGGCCAACCCCAAATGTGAGGGTGATAGCGCCTGCGATGTCGACCTTCTGGCGGGTGTGGATGTGCGGCTCGCGCAGGTAACGAAAGATCAGGAACGACGCCAGCAGCCCGACCGGCAGGTTGATGAAGAAGACCCAGCGCCAGTCGGCGAACTGCACAATGGCCCCACCCACGAGCGGCCCGGCCACGCTCGATATGCCCCATACAGCCCCGAACACGCCCTGCAATCTCGCTCTTTCTTCGACGTCGAACAGGTCGCCTATGATAGTGAGCGAGATCGGCAGAACGCAGCCCGCGCCAACACCCTGCACAGCCCTGAAGAGGATGAGCGAGGGCATATCCCACGCTAGCCCACACAGCGCAGACCCCACGATGAAAATGCTCGCCCCCGCCATGAATACCGGCTTGCGACCATAGATGTCGGACAGTTTGCCGTACAGGGGGACCGTGGTAGTCGCCGTCAGCAAGAAACCTGATATGACGAGCGAGTAAAGCGGCAACCCCCCGAGTACGCCCACGATGGAAGGAAGCGCGGTGGCAACGATAGTGGCATCCAGCGCGGAAAGGGCCGTTGCCAGGATCATCCCTGTGATGAGCAGTGGACGGTTGAGGGCCACCGACTTCTCGGCAGGCGGAGGTATCGCCGTAGAAGAACTTGTGGGGGGATTAAGGGTGGTAGGTTCGGCGGGAATGCCGACTTCGGAATGGCTCAAGGTTGGTGGTACAGGACAATAAATATCACGAGGGGATTACTTGTATATAGCTTACCACAGCATGACTTCATCATGCAGGACAAATCCTACCCAAGCACACCCCCACCGTCTGAGATGAAAATACATCTTTGGCACGAGTAGACGACGTACTTTTTACGTTATACTATAAAATCTGGCCGGAAAAACCGCCTATCGACCCTTTCGGGAGAACGCCCCACTTGAACGACCTAAAAGCTCTGATTCCATACATGGCCCGCTACAAGGGGAGGCTTGTGTTCAGCCTGGTGGTAATCGTCTTTACCTCCATGCTGGCACTGACTTTGCCCTACCTGCTGGGGAGCGCCATCGACAAGCTGAGTGAGGGCAGGCCGCAGAGCGAGATCGTCACTATGGTTATGATTATCCTCGGTCTGGCCGCTGTCCAGAGCTTTGGCGATTTCTTTGCCCGCTTCTATGCCAACCAGGTGTCGCGCGTAGTTGAGTATGACCTGCGTAATGACCTGTTCGCGCATCTACAAAGGATGCAGCAGAGCTTCTTCCAGGAGATGCACACTGGCGACATAATGGCCCGCGCCACCAACGACCTCAGCGCGGTGCGCGCTTTCCTCGGCCCCGGTGTCAGCAACAGCCTTCGTACCGTGCTGATGTTCATTATCGCTTCGGCGCTGATGTTGAGCATCAATATCACCCTTGCGCTTATCCTCCTCTTCTTCATGCCGATGGTGACTGTAGCCTTCGTGATTATTGGCCGCAAGATGCACGCGCGCTTCGAGGAGGTGCAGGCCCAGTTCGGCAAGCTATCGACATACGCGCAGGAGAACTTTTCCGGCATCAGGGTCGTGAAGGCTTACGCACAGGAAGAATACGAGATCGAGCACTTCTCGGCAGAGAGTCGTGTCTACTTCCGCCGTTCTATGTCGTATCAGAGGCTCGATCAACTACTCTGGCCGATGATGGCCCTGGTGCTCGGCCTGGCCGCTGTCAGCATTCTATTTGTGGGCGCCAACGAGGTAATCAGCGGCAACATTACGCTTGGGCAGTTCGTGCAGTTCAATGCTTACCTGGCGATGCTGGCCTGGCCGATGATCGCCCTGGGGTGGGTCGTGAGCCTCTACCAGCAGGGCGCCGCCTCGATGGGTCGCATACGCCAGACGATGAGCCACCGCGCCCGTATAGCCGACAGCGAGAAGACCATCCCGGTCTCAGACATCAAGGGCGATATCGAGTTTGAGGATGTATCCCTTATTTATGAGAAAACAAAAATCCTTGATGGCGTCTCTTTCCATGCCCCGGTGGGCAGTACCCTTGCAATTGTTGGTGCTACAGGCGCGGGCAAGACATCGATAGTGAATCTTATAGCCCGCGTGCACGAGGCCCAGGAGGGGCGCGTGCTTGTAGACGGTATAGATGTCAAGCAGATACCGCTGGCTGTGCTCCGCCGCAGTATAGGGTACGTGCCGCAGGATACGTTCCTCTTCTCTACCTCCCTCGAAGAAAACGTGTCGTTCGGGGTAGATGAGCCGGAGCCTGCGATGGTGACCCAATCGGTGGAGGTAGCGCGCCTCAGCAACGACCTTGACCAATTCCCTAACGGCCTGCATACCGTTATCGGCGAGCGTGGGGTGACACTCTCTGGTGGGCAGAAGCAGCGCACTGCTCTCGCCCGCGCAATCATGCGTGACCCCGCGATCCTGATTCTGGATGACGCGCTCTCCAGCATCGATACGCACACCCAATCGGAGATTCTGGCCGGATTGCGTGAGGTACTGGAAGGTCGCACCAGCATCATCATCTCGCAGCGTATCTCGACCGTGAAGGATGCCGACCAGATAGTTGTGCTTGACGATGGGAAGATAGTCGAGCGTGGCACCCATACGGAGCTTGTTGCCAGCAGGGGCAAGTACGCTAAAATGTATCGACGTGAATTGCTCACGCACGAGCTAGGTGTGGACCCGCTCGATACGGAGTAATCCCTTCGGGAATTACGAATTACGAATTACGAATTAGAAGAACCGTAATCAATTCGTAATTCGTAATTCGTAATTGGAGCAAAGCGACGATGCAGGTTGACGTACACGAAGACGAAATACTGGGGAAGGCCTACGATGCAAGGCTCACGAGGCGGCTGCTAGGCTATCTCAAGCCGTACCGTGCGAAGGTGTTCATCGCCTTTGGGCTGATTTTCGCTACCGCCGCAGCTGAGCTTTCGGGGCCGTATCTCACCAAGCTGGCTATTGATGATGCCATGATACCGGGTAGACCGGATAAACTGCCTCCAATTATCGCGGCCTTTCTTGGCGCGCTGGTTGTTTCTTTCTTCTTCAGGTATTCCCAGAACTACATCATGCAGGTAATCGGGCAGAGCGTCATGTACGATATCCGTAAGCAGATTTTCTCCCACCTGCAACACCAGTCGCTCCGTTACTTCGACCGCAACCCGGTGGGCCGTCTCATCAGCCGCCTTACTAACGACGTGGACGCGCTAAACGAGTTCATCGGCTCGGGCGTGGTGACGGTAGCAGGGGACATGGCGATCCTCATAGGTGTTGTCGCGGTAATGCTTGTGCTCGACTGGCGGCTGGCGCTTGTTAGCCTCGCCGTTCTGCCTCTTATTACGTTCGCCAGCTTCCTCTTCCAGAAGCTGATGCGCACTACCTACCGACAGCAACGCGTCAGGCTCGCCAGGGTGAATACGTTCCTGCAAGAGAACCTGTCGGGGATGCTGGTAGTGCAGCTTTTCAACCGTGAGAAGCGCAAGTTCAAAGAGTTCGATGAGCTAAACAGCAGCCTGCTTACCGCCAACGTGGACGCGCTCAGGGTCTTCTCTATCTTTTTCCCGATAGTGAGCTTCCTCTCCACGCTGGCGATTGCTATGCTGTTATGGTACGGCTCCGGCGGCGTGCTTGAAGGGACGGTGTTGCCTGGGGTGCTGGTAGCCTTCTTCCTCTACACTGAGCGCGCCTTCCAGCCCATCCGTGACCTTGCCGAGAAGTACAATATAATGCAGGCAGCCATGGCCGCCGCCGAGCGCGTCTTTATGCTGCTTGACGAAGAACCGACGGTGCTCGATCCATCCAACCCCAGGGAGCTAAGCAAGGTGGTTGGGGAGATAGAGTTCCGCGATGTGCATTTTGCATATAACCCAGACGAGCCTGTGCTGAAGGGCGTCAGCTTCAAGATACCGGCAGGCACGAGCGTGGCAATCGTGGGAGCGACGGGCGCGGGCAAGACGAGTATCATCAGCCTCCTCAGCCGCTTTTATGATGTGCAGCAAGGCCAGGTACTTATCGATGGCGTAGATGTGCGAGATGTGCGGCAGAGCCAGCTAAGGCGGCATATAGGCGTCGTGCTGCAAGACCCTGTGTTATTCTCCGGCACGATCTCACGCAATATACGTCTGCTCGACAAAGATATTACCGACGAGCAGGTGAAGTGGGCTGCCGAGTTCGTCAATGCATCGCACTTCATAGAGAGGTTCCCCGATACATACGAGCACGAGGTAAAAGAGCGCGGCTCGAACCTGTCGGTCGGGCAGCGACAACTCCTCACGTTCGCGCGCGCTATCGCCTTCAACCCGGCCGTGCTGCTGGTGATGGATGAGGCGACCTCCTCGGTTGACACCGAGACCGAGGTATTGATCCAGGACGCGCTCTCCAAGCTGATGCATGGGCGCACGAGCATTATCATCGCCCACAGACTTTCGACGATCAAACACGTCGATAGCATAATCGTATTGCACAAGGGGAAGGTGGTAGAGGAGGGGACGCATGAGGAGTTGATGGTGCGTAACGGCTACTACTATCGCCTCTACCAGTTGCAGTACCAGGAACAGGAAGCCTTATCAAGCTCCGGCGAGGCATCAGAGGCCGTGCAAGAGGTTGGCGCAACTGCTGTTGAGCAGGGTGTGTCGTAGGAGTTTACTCCCACAGACTCAGCTTAGGCAACCACTCAACAACGTTATGGCTGAGCATCGCCTGTACCGACGCGGGGCATACCAGGCTCCCTC